>JANLRW010000006.1:0-1555 GCA_031361925.1 Sphingomonadales bacterium | reverse complement strand
CTGGTCGGCCGTTGGACCGGAAGCATGGGCGAAGGCATGGCAATCGGCTTTGCCGCGCTGGGCGGGGAAGTGCGCGGCACTCGGATGGCTGGACTTAATGGATCGGTAGAGGACATTCAGCTCGGCAATACTGGCCTTTCGATCAAGCTGCCGACAGAGCGCCTGATGACGACGAGCTACCTTCCCCGCGAGGAATTTCTGCCTCTTCCAATTCGCTGAATTTGTCTGCTCTCGATTGCGGAATAGCAAGATCGCGGCGATAGGAAGCTTGCCGGCTGGGGCCATTCCCCGCTCGGCTTGCAATCGGGCGGTTGAGGCGAACAAGAACGCCATTCAAAGGCCAGCAGTGGCTTGCCGATAGTTGCCATATGTTCACTGATTACCAGTAGCTCGAAGGACTTGAATTGATTGTGGGCGCAGCGGCTATCTCTGAGTTAAAACTGGCGATGTTCGTAGTGGATGTGCGCCCCTCATTCGTAGAAATCCCTTAATTTACAAAATAGCCCGCCTTGTCGATATCTGCGATTAGTTCCAATTGCTCAGGCTCCCACCCAAGCAGCGTTCGGGTGCGGGCGCTGGACGTCGGGATATCCATTGCTGCGAAATGGGCAAACCAGCCAAAATGGTCTGCTGCCTCGTCCGCTGCGACGCTGACGAGTGGCACGCCCAAGCGTTGGGCGATGACAGTGGCGATGTCTTTGAACATCACGCCTTCGTCTGCAACTGCATGATAGGGCCCACTGTCCGCGCCACATTCAAGTGCTAGCCTGAACACGCGTGCCGCGTCGCGCCGGTGGACAGCAGGCCAGCGGTTCATGCCGCCGCCGATATACGCGGACACACCCTTATCTCGCGCAGTGGCGATGAGGGTGGGCACAAAGCCGTGATCACCCTCACCGTGCACCGACGGGGGAAGGCGCACGACCGCTGCGTTCACGCCCCTGGCGGCCAAAGCGACGGCGGTGGCCTCGGACATGCGGGGATAGGCGTCGGACGCAGGAAGGGCTGCATCATGCTCGGTGGCGATGCCGTCTTTCGTCTGCAACGTTAGGCCCGACGTGATCAGGAGCGGGCGGATCGTGCCACGAAGCGCGTCGCCCAGCGCGAGGATAGCTTGCCGATCCTTCTCGCAATTTGCGGCAAAGTTCGCAAAATCATGATCAAATGCGGTATGGACAACGGCGTCTGCCGCCGTGGCACCGAGGCGCAGGCTTTCGCTATCTTCGAGCGATCCACGGTGTGGCGTGACGCCCATAGCGGTTAGCGCCATTGCACCGGCATCTGACCGGGTCAGGCCAATAACCTGATGGCCAGCATCCATCAGTTCATGGACGACAGCGGAGCCGACAAACCCGGTCGCTCCTGTAACAAAAACCCTCATGTCAGCGGCTCGTCAGTGAAAAAATTGAAAGCGGGTATCCATTCGGCAGAGCCGTCAGGCTCGAACGTCGGCTCCGCCAAAGATGACTTGCTTACGCAGCGTTGGCGTGAATAAGCTGTAGAGCATTCGCGGATCATGGTTGCTTACAGCGTCAAGCGCAGCGCGGTGTTCGGG
>JANLRW010000001.1:0-3354 GCA_031361925.1 Sphingomonadales bacterium | reverse complement strand
GCGCTCCGCGCAACACGCGCGCCTTTAATCGATGTTTCTTCAGGGGTTGAGTCAGCGCCCGGCGTGAAGGATGTGGACAAGATTGCTGCATTCTGCAAAGCGGTCCGCGATTATGACAATAGCTGAACTCACCCCCAACTCCTTCCGCAACCAGCCCCCCGCGCAGGCGAATAGCCTGCGCCATCAACCAGACGAGCGCGGCCATTTCGGCCAGTTTGGCGGGCGGTATGTCGCCGAAACGCTGATGCCGCTCGTGCTCGATCTGGAGCGTGAATATCGTGCGGCCAAACAAGATCCTGCGTTCCAGGCGCAGTTCGACGATTTGCTCGAACATTATGTCGGTAGGCCAAGCCCGCTTTACTATGCCGAGCGGCTGACTGAGGAAGTCCGCAAGGACGCGCCGCAAGGCAAAGGTGCGCAAATCTGGTTCAAGCGCGACGAATTGAACCACACTGGTGCGCACAAGATCAACAATTGCATCGGCCAGATTCTGCTCGCGATGCGCATGGGCAAGACCCGGATCATTGCCGAGACCGGCGCTGGCCAGCACGGCGTCGCCACCGCGACCGTATGCGCACGCTTCGGCCTGCCGTGCTTCATCTATATGGGCGCGAAAGACATTGATCGTCAGCAGCCCAATGTATTCCGGATGCGCTTACTGGGCGCAGAGGTCATTCCGGTAACCAGCGGCGCAGGCACGCTCAAGGACGCGATGAACGAAGGCCTGCGCGACTGGGTCGCCAATGTCCACGATACCTTCTACATCATCGGCACTGCGGCTGGCCCGCATCCGTACCCGGAGTTAGTCCGCGATTTTCAGAGCGTGATCGGCACCGAAGCGCGCGCGCAAATGCTAAGCCGAATCAACCGCCTGCCCGACCTGTTGGTGGCCTGTATCGGCGGCGGTTCAAACGCGCTTGGGCTGTTCCACCCGTTTCTGGACGACACCGACGTTGCGATGCTCGGCATCGAAGCGGCTGGACATGGCTTGGACGCCGAACACGCCGCAAGCCTTGCTGGCGGTCGCCCCGGAATCCTGCACGGAAACAAGACCTATCTGCTGCAGGACGAAGACGGCCAGATCGCCGAGGCGCATTCGATTTCGGCTGGCCTCGATTATCCGGGCATCGGCCCCGAGCATAGCTGGCTCAAGGAAATCGGCCGCGTGCGTTACGACAGCGTGACCGACACCGAAGCGCTTGCGGCGTTCCAGTTGCTGTGCCGAACCGAAGGCATCATCCCCGCGCTGGAACCAGCCCACGCAATTGCAGCGGTGGAGCGCGAAGCCAAGAAAATGGACCGCGACCAAATTATTTTGGCCAACCTGTGCGGGCGTGGGGACAAGGATATTTTCACGGTGGCTGAGGCTTTGGGGACGAAGATATGAGAGAGTTCTTGAAGTTGTTTGTTGCTTCGTTTGCAGCAGCCATCGCAATGAGAATGTTGCTCAATATAGTGTTCCAGAAAAGCCCAATTTTCGAAGTGTCGGACGCTGTATTTCCAGTCCTTATAAGTGTGATGCTTGCCATTTTCATTCCCTTATCGATGAAAAGCAGGCAGCAATGACTCGCCTCTCCGCCGCCTTCTCAAAATCCTACCCCGCGCTCGTCACCTTCATCACCGCTGGCGATGGCGACACTGCGGCCAATCTTGACGCTTTGGTTGCGGGCGGTGCGGATGTGATCGAACTCGGTATGCCCTTCACCGACCCGATGGCCGATGGCCCCGCGATCCAGAAAGCGAATATTCGCAGCCTCAATGCTGGCACCACCACCGCCGATATCTTCGCCATCGCTTCTGCTTTCCGCTCGCGCCACCCCGGCACGCCGTTAGTGTTGATGGGCTATGCTAACCCGATGACGATCCGAGGCGGCGAATGGTTCGCGTCCGAATGCAACAAGGCTGGCGTCGACGGCGTCATCTGCGTCGATATTCCGCCCGAGGAAGATGCCGAGCTTGGCCCGTTGCTGCGCAGCGCTGGAATCGACCTCATCCGCCTCGCCACCCCGACCACCGACAGCGCGCGCCTTCCGGCGGTTCTCGACGGCGCGTCGGGCTTTCTCTATTATGTCAGCGTCGCCGGTATCACCGGCCTTCAACAGGCGGCGCAAACCAGCATCGACGAAGCCGTCGCCCGCCTGAAAGCCCATACCGACCTGCCCGTCGCGGTCGGCTTCGGCGTGCGCACACCCGAACAAGCCGCCAATATTGCACGCGTAGCTGACGGCGTAGTCGTTGGGTCCGCTATTGTCGAACTGGTCGCCGAGCACGGGATGAACGCCGCTGGTCCTGTCCGCGAATATGTGGCATCCCTCAAACAAGCAATCGTCGCCGCCAGAAAGGTAGCCGCATGAACTGGGTCACCCGCGTCCGCAACTCGATTCCCTTCATCGCCAAGCGCGAGACGGCGGAGACGCTCTGGCATAAATGCAAGGGCTGCAACGCGATGATTTTCCTCAAGGAATTCGAGGAAAACCAGTCGGTCTGCCCCAAATGCGACCATCATGGCCGTATTGGCCCCGCCGAGCGTTTTGCCGCTTTGTTCGATGACGATAGCTACGAAGTCCTGACACCGCCAGTCGTCGGCGAAGATCCGCTGAAATTCAAAGACACCAAGAAATACACCGACCGCATCAAGGCCGCGCGTCTTGCAACGGGCGAGACCGACGCGATGATTTCGGCCAAGGGCGAAATCGACGGCCAGACCGTCGTCGTCAGCGTGCAGGACTTTGCCTTCATGGGCGGATCGATGGGCATGGCGGTTGGCGAGGCTTTCATCGACGCGATCAAGGTGGCGATCAAGGCAAAGTGCCCGTTTGTCATTTTCACCGCATCGGGCGGTGCGCGGATGCAGGAAGGCATACTCAGCCTGATGCAAATGCCGCGCATGACCGTCGGGCTGTCGATGCTGAAGGACGCAGGCCTGCCCTATATTGTCGTGCTGACCGACCCGACATCAGGCGGCGTGATGGCGAGCTATGCCTTGCTGGGTGACATTCACATCGCCGAGCCCGGTGCGACATTGGCGTTTACCGGACGCCGCGTGATCGAGCAGACAATCCGCGAAAAACTGCCCGAAGGGTTCCAGACATCGGAATATTTGTTGGAGCACGGGATGATCGATATGGTCACGCACCGGCATGAATTGCGCGAGACATTGTCGAAACTGGTAGCGTATCTGGCGCCGTTCAAGAAGGCGGCCTGAAGGAACTATGTGTCATGGAGTGACAGTCAGCAGGTGACAGTCACTTGTGTTAAGCCGGAGCCCGGTGACTGTCACTTGCTGACTATCACCCTTGAAAGCGAAGATGACAAAGGAGCATTGGGTGGCTGATTTTGCTCTTTCCACCGACC
>JANLRW010000267.1:0-4456 GCA_031361925.1 Sphingomonadales bacterium | reverse complement strand
TAGCGGCGCGACTGCCATCGTTGCACGGTACGCCCGCACGGGTAGCGGCGAGGTAACGATGGAATAGCTGTAGTAATATTCGCCCTGCGCCTCCAACCGGTCAACAATTACCCGCCCATCGGCAAGCGTCAGTGTTCGCAGCGCGCCAATGCCATTGCCGGCGCGGACACATGCCTCGGGCGGCCGCCCTGACCATTTTCCAGTATCGCCAAAATCGCCGATCATGTCCCAAAGCGCCTGCGCCGGAATGGGGAATATGTGAGTGACGGTGGCAAAGGCCATGTCGGAATGTTATTTCACAAATGCCGTCGGCGCGGCATTGATCGTGACGAACTTGCCCGACTGGATTTCCTGAACCTCAAGCGTCCGCTCGGTGAGGCCGTTGGCCATGAAGCGGAACGAGCCATCGACGCCGATGAAGCCTTGCGGGTCGGTCAATTGCGATACCGGAAATTTTGTTCCCGGACGCCAGTCGCGAGCGACGCGCGCGACGAGCAGAACCGAATCGTACCCAAGACTTGATAGCCGCAGTGGGGCGCGGCCATATCGGGCGCGGTATTTGGTGGCATATTGGTTGTAGAGCGTGTCAGACACGCTGGCGAACCATGCGCCGTACATCGGCGTGCTGCCTGCAAGCGAACCATCAATATTCCAGAGGTCGGTGCCGAGTATCTTTGCACTTTTGAGGCCATGTTTGCGCAGCGACGGCACCGTTGCCATCGCCACCCGTCCGCTATCGGCGATCAGCACCGCGTCGATCTGGCCCATCGCGGCCAATCTGCGCGTTGCCGCATCGACCGAGGCCGCCGACCCGTCGATTTCTTGGACGCCGATCAGAGTGCCACCCACGCTACGCACCGAATTGGTCAGGTTGGACAACGCGCGCTGTCCATAGACATTTTTCGACACAATTCCGCCGAACCGCGTCAAACCTTGAGCCTTGGCATAGCGCACCACACGGTCGATGGACTGGTTCGGCAAATGGCCAAGCAGGAACACATTTTGCCCGGCAACGCCGATATCATTCGAAAAACTGATAATCGGAACACCTGCGGGGCGGGCGACCGCAGCCGCCTCAAGCACATTGTCACCGCGCAACGGACCAAGGATCAGCTTGTTGCCATCGGCAACCGCGCGCCGTGCTGCAGCGTCGACACCCAAAGCGGTGTCATAGGTAATCATGCGGATGTTGGTGACCTTGGTATCGGCCATCGCCAGCGCGGTAGCATTAGCAATCGACTGGCCGACGTCGGCGTCTGGGCCGGTTATCGGCAGCAGTAAGGCAACGCGGTGTAATGTGTCGACAGGATCGGGTGTTACCACCGGTGGAGGCCCCTCGCCGCCACGCGGAATGGCCGAACAAGCGGCTAGAACCGTCAGCGCTGTAAGTGCCAGCAGGCTTTTCAACCCGCGTACAATGCCTTGCGGGCGCGCGCTGCTTACTGATATGGATACGCTCATGATCCGTCCCTTACCCAAGCTTGTATTTTTTTAATGTCGTTCGACTCGGGCTTATACGTGGTCGCGACCCCTATCGGCAACCTTGCAGATATGTCACAGCGCGCCATTGCAATCCTGTCAGCCGCGGAAATCGTGGCTGTTGAGGACAGCCGGGTGACAGGTAAATTGTTGCATCGTCTGGGCCTTAAAAAGAAAATGCGACGCTATAATGACCATAGCAGTCAGAGTGACCGCGATCGCTTGGTCGCAGCGGCGCGCGACGGCGTAGTCGCTTTGGTGTCGGATGCCGGAACGCCATTGATTTCTGACCCGGGGTATAAATTGGTGCGTGCGGCGCGCGAGGCAGGGATTTCGGTCTACGCTGCGCCGGGACCAAATGCGGCGATTGCGGCGCTGTCGATTTGCGGATTGCCGACCGACCGGTTTTTGTTTTCCGGTTTCTTGCCCAGTAAAGCCAAGGCGCGGGGCGACGCGTTGGCGGCGGTCGCCACAATTCCGGCGACGTTGGTGTTCTACGAAAGCGGGCCCCGATTGGGCGCGACATTAAAGGCGATGGCGCAGATATTGGGTGACCGCGAGGTAGCGGTAGCGCGCGAACTGACCAAGAAGTTTGAGGAAGTTGTCACGGGCACGTTGCCGGAATTGGCGGCGCGCTACGTCGAAATCGAGGCCAAGGGGGAAATTGTGCTCATTGTCGGTCCGCCCTTAGCGGCGGCCGTTGACGTTGGTGATGTTGATGGGGCGCTAGCTGAGGCGCTAAAGACCATGCCGGTGTCCAAGGCGGCTGGGGCAATCGCCAAACGCTTTGGTCTCGAACGAAGTGACATCTACGCCCGCGCCTCTGAAATGAAATCCGTCACAAAATGAAGCGCCAACGCGCCGAAGTACTGGGGCGGCGCGCAGAGGTGATCGCGGCGTGGTGGTTGCGGTTGCATGGCTGGCGGATATTGGGCGAACGGGTGCGCAACCCGAGAGGCGAGGTCGATCTGATCGCACGGCGCGGGCGGACGCTCGCCTTTATCGAAGTCAAGGCGCGGGTGAGGGACGCCGATCTCGCCACTGCGATTGATGCCTACCGGTTGCGGCGGGTCGCCGCGGCGGCGGAATCGCTGGTCCACAAATATGACAAAGGCTCCGACGAGGTCCGCATCGACGTGATATTAGTTGCGCCTTGGCGTGTCCCGCGCCATTTGGTCAACGTCTGGCACGGATAAGGACTATAAATGACACTCAAAGTCGCAGTCCAGATGGACCCGATCGACGGCATCAACATATCAGGCGATTCTAGCTTTGCGCTGATGTTAGCTGCGCAGGCGCGGGGCTATGATGTCTGGCATTATGACGTTGGGACGCTGAGCCTTGATGCTGGTGACCGGCTGACTGCATCGGCCCACCCAGTGTATGATTTGCAACGTGTCGAAGGCGCGCATTACCGCTTTGGCGATCCGAAACGTATCGACCTCGGGTCTGACGTCGATGTCGTGCTGATGCGGCAGGACCCGCCTTTCCACGTCGGCTATATCACCGCGACGCATCTGTTGGAGCGCATCGAAAGCGAGACTTTAGTAGTCAATAATCCGGCAAGCGTTCGTAATGCGCCGGAAAAGATCATGGTGCTCGATTATCGGCGCTTCATGCCGCCGACGCTGATTACGCGGTCGGCGGACGAAATCCGGGATTTCCAGAAACAACACGGCGCAGTGGTGATAAAGCCGCTACATGGCAATGGCGGCAAGGCGATCTTCCGCGTTCCGGCAGAGGGCGACAATTTGGGGGCTTTGATGGAGGTCTTCAACACCACTTGGCCAGAGCCGCATATGGTGCAGCCCTTCCTACCTAGCGTAGCCAAAGGTGACAAGCGCATCGTACTGGTCGACGGCGAGGTTACCGGCGCAATCAACCGGCGACCCGGAGAAGGCGAGTTCCGCTCCAACCTTGCTGTGGGTGGCAGCGCGGAGGCCACCGAACTTACCCCGCGCGAACTGGAAATTTGCGCGGCGATGGGGCCGCGTCTGAAAGAACTCGGGCTGATATTTGTGGGCATTGACGTCATCGGCGGCGAGTGGCTGACCGAAATCAACGTGACCTCTCCCACTGGCATCGTCGCAATCGACCGGTTTAACGGGACCGATACACCGGGTAAGATATGGGACGCAATCGCGGCGCGGTTGGCGAAGTAAACCAATGGACGATTGGATAATCCGGTTGGTGGGTGAAACCGGCTATTGGGGCGTCGGCTTCCTGATGTTTTTGGAAACGGTATTCCCGCCAGTGCCTTCGGAAGTCATTATGACCATTGCTGGCGTATCGGCGGCGCGCGGCAACATGACCTTTGGCGGTGTAGTCGCCAGCGGCACGGCCGGGGCTATGCTCGGTAATTATCTCTGGTTCTTGCTCGCGGTTAAGTTCGGCAAGGAACGATTGCAGCGGTTTCTTGAAAAACACGGCCGGTGGTTGACGCTGCACTGGACCGATGTCGAACGCGGGCAGGCATTGTTCACCAAACACGGTTCAATTATCGTGCTGGTAGCGCGGATGCTGCCAACATTTCGGTCGCTAATTTCTATTCCGGCGGGTATTTTCGAAATGTCGCATCGGCGTTTTCTGGTGTTTTCGGCGATAGGCACAGCCGGATGGAGCGCAGCGCTGGCCGGAGCAGGCTACGCGCTGGGTTCGCAATTTGCCGATGTTGAGAAGATATTGGGGCCGCTTTCGACAGCAATCATCATGCTGATAGTGCTCGGTTATCTGTGGCGGCTATTCAGATGGAAGCCCGGGGGTGGGCATTGAGATATTCATCGAGCAACATCGCAGTATCGACCGCTGTATAGACCTGAGTGGATGACAGGCTGGCGTGGCCGAGCAGTTCCTGCAGGCTTCGCAAATCCGCACCACCGGCCAGTAAATGCGTGGCGAAGCTGTGGCGAAGAGCGTGGGGTGTGGTGCGGTCGGATAAACCCAGTCGTCCGCGAGCGCCTTGGACGGCACGGCGAAT
>JANLRW010000390.1:0-1582 GCA_031361925.1 Sphingomonadales bacterium | reverse complement strand
CGGAGTTTTTCGCCGGTGGAACGCACCTGCGCCAGAAACTCGTCATTAGCGACCACGTCCCAAACCGCCTGACACGCCGCCATCGCAAACGGATTGCCGCCATAGGTTGAGCCGTGCGTACCAACGACCATGCCGCGCGCCGCCTTTTCAGTGGCGAGGCAAGCACCGACAGGAAAACCGCCGCCAAGGCCTTTGGCCGTCGCCATAATGTCAGGGTCGATGCCATATTGTTCATGGCAATATAGCGTTCCCGAACGCGCGACGCCGCATTG
Organism: Sphingomonadales bacterium; assembly: GCA_031361925.1. Taxonomy (GTDB): domain Bacteria; phylum Pseudomonadota; class Alphaproteobacteria; order Sphingomonadales; family Sphingomonadaceae; genus Sphingorhabdus_B. Next base: position 1,310 of record JANLRW010000390.1, on the reverse strand, counting down.
CACTTCGTCAAGGATCAGCATCAGGTCATGCTCGTCGGCCAGCGCGCGCAGACCTTGCATGAACGCATCGGACGCCGGGCGAACGCCGCCCTCGCCTTGAATTGGCTCGACCAGAAAGCCAGCGGTGTTCGGACCCATCGCGGCCTTGGCACCTTCCAAATCGTCAAACTCAACATATTTGAAACCGGACAGCAGAGGGGCAAAGCCCTTGTGCATTTTCTCTTGGTTCGAAGCCGAAATCGTTGCCATTGTCCGCCCGTGGAAGGCGTTTTTGAAGGTGATGATCTCGAACCGTTCACTGCCCTGCGACTGGTGATAAGCACGCGCCGTCTTAATCGCGCACTCGACCGCTTCCGCGCCCGAATTGGTGAAGAACACGGTGTCGGCAAAGGTGGTATCGACGAGCCGCTGCGCAAAGGCCTCGCCCTGCGGGCTGCCATACAGGTTAGACACGTGCATGAGCGTTGCCGCCTGATCCTGTATCGCCTTGGTCAAATGCGGATGGCCATGGCCGAGCAAGTTCACAGCAATCCCGGCTGCAAAATCCAGCGCGCGGCTCCCGTCTTCGCTAATCAACCATGCACCCTCGCCTCGCACCGGCCGGAACCCGCAACGCGGATAGACAGGCATCAACGGGGTGATCGACATGGTATTTCCTTTCTGTTTCGCCAAAAGGCAAAAAGCGGCCCCCAAGGAATGCTTGGGTTGACCGCTTACTCATACCAACCCGCTATAAGCTTGCCAAAATGGCAAATCAACCCACCGCACTGGTCAGGAGTCTATCCTAACAATGTGTTGATATTGATCTGGTTGGTCAGCGTCCGGTGCACGGGGCATTTCTCGGCAATCTCGATCAACTTGGCCCGCTGTTCGTCGTCGAGCGCGCCTTCGAGACGCACGATACGGTCGATCATGTCGACCGGCTTCCCGTCATTTTCGCCCGGTCGTTCTTCCTTCGAGTGTTCGAGCGTCACATGAACCTTGTCCAGCGGCCAGCCCTTGCGTGCGGCATACATTTCGAGCGTAATTGAGGTGCAAGCCCCTAACGCCGATAGCAGAAGCTCATATGGTGTGGGGCCATTGTCTGTGCCGCCCACGTCAACCGGTTCCCCCGCCGCCCATTTGTGCACGCGCGATTTGATCAATTGGGCATAAGTGCCATCGGCGCTTTCGACGGTGGCAGTGGGGTTGTCGGTCACGGCTCTATTCTCCTTTTGCGCTTCGCCGCAGCGACGCGACGCTTAAGATAACCGAACAGCAACAAATGAAAGCCCAGCGACAGCAGAACGATGATCGCGATGATCTTGGCG
>JANLRW010000372.1:0-1967 GCA_031361925.1 Sphingomonadales bacterium | reverse complement strand
TCACCAAGAACCTCAGTAACCTTGGCCGATTTCCGAGCCGCATTACCGGTCATTTCGGCCAGGACCAAATCGCCTGACTTGGCGTCACCTATTTCGCTAATCTGCGTGTCGAACCGCGATTTCTTGTCGATTGATTTCAGCCAGAACCGGCCATTTTCGCCAGCTTCGACCACGCCCAGTATTTGTTCACTGGCCCGTGCGAGCTTTTTGGTGACGTGCGCGACCCAGCCCGAGCCGCGTTCTTCGGTGCGGGCCAATATGCGGTCGCCAATACCAAGAGCGCCGCGCTTGCCCTGTTCGATCACGCGAATTTTGGGCGGCGGTATTCCCTCGGCTTCCCATCGCTCGGGCACCGCAATCGGCTGATTGCCGTCAATCTCGACGATCTTCAGCACCGTAACCTTGGGAACGCCGCCCATTTTGTGGAAGGCACGGCCCGGAGCGAGATCAACCAATCCTTCGTCGGTCATGTCTTTCAATAAGGATTTCAGCGCAATTTTCTCGTTACCGCGCAGACCAAACTCGCGCGCAATTTCTCGCTTACCGGCAGGAACGTTACTTTCTTGAATGAATGCAAGGATTTGCTGACGGCTAGGCAACCCGTTATCATGTGGCCTCTGTTTTTGCGCCATTTAATAGGTCCGGCCAATCAAAATTCGCTCGACCGCCGGCTCACCGGTGAAGAAACACGGGCCGTGAGCAGGAGCAGCATCGAGCGGTGTATTGCGCATCGTGATTTTGAGCGCCTTGAGCTGTTCGACGATCTTTTCGAGAGCCGCGCCTGTTGGTCGTGCCCATTGCACCTCAATCCAACCAACGAATTTGTCATCGCCTTTGAAATGCGATGCTAAATCAGTAATATCGTGTCTGATATTATCATCCAATCTGGCTTTAGCTTCGGCGAAAAGACCTGTCTGGATTTCTTCAAGCAACGCCGCAGCCTGGCCGACAAATTCACCGCGCGAAATGAACGCCGAATTGAGTTTGCCGTCATCCTTATACAAATGATCGCGGCGCAGCATTGCGACATTGCCGCCAGCAACATCGCGCGGGCCGACTTCGAGTACAACCGGTGCGCCCTTTTTGACCCAAGCCCAGCGCTTGTTCGAAGCCTTGATCGCTTTGGTATCGAACAACACGCGTAATGGCTCGCCGAACGCGCTCAATACGCGCAGTTCCGACGCCAACAACTGGCAATAATCGAGGATCGCTTCGTCCTCGTCATTATCACGCAGCATTGGCACGATGACGATCTGATGCGGAGCAATCTGCGGCGGGCACCGCAAACCATCATCATCACCGTGAGTCATAATGACCCCGCCTATCAACCGCGTCGAAACGCCCCAGCTGGTGGTGTGGCACAGGCTGTGATTACCGTCCTTGTCCTGATAGCGAATGCCCGCCGCCTCCGCGAATGTCGTGCCAAGATAATGCGAGGTTCCCGCCTGTAACGCCTTGCCGTCTTGCATCATCGCTTCGATTGAATAGGTTGCATCGGCACCCGGAAAGCGCTCATTCTCCGGCTTTTCGCCAGCCACCACCGGCATTGCCAGCGGCCCTTCGGCAAACGCGCGGTACATTTCGAGCGCGCGCAGTGTTTCGGCCATGGCATCGGCCTTGTCGGCGTGCGCGGTATGGCCTTCCTGCCAGAGAAACTCGCTGGTGCGCAAAAACATCCTAGTCCGCATTTCCCAACGCACGACGTTAGCCCATTGGTTTGTCAGCATTGGCAAATCGCGCCACGACTGAATCCACCGGCTCATCGCCGCGCCAATAACGGTTTCCGAAGTGGGGCGAACAACAAGCGGCTCTTCGAGCTTCGCCTCTGGATCGGGAACCAGCTTGCCGTCCTTCTGGATCAGCCGGTGATGCGTGACAACCGCCATTTCCTTGGCAAAGCCATCGACATGGTCAGCTTCCTTCTCAAAGAATGACAACGGGATAAACAGCGGAAAGTAACAATTTTC
>JANLRW010000353.1:0-1945 GCA_031361925.1 Sphingomonadales bacterium | reverse complement strand
ATCATCTGCATCACCGCTGCACTTGCGCAAACAGCAAACAGCCCCGTAACGATGAACAGCTCGCGCTCCGAAATCTTGCCGACCAGTCGCAACAAGGGCGACAAAAGATATCGCCCCGCGAGAACGAGTGCGACAATCGCCAACACGGCATAGACGACCAACCGCCAGCCGCTGACGGCACCTTCTGGTGCTGGCGCACGCGATAAAGCGGCAACGATGGTCAACAACGGCACAATCGACAAGTCCTGAAAGAGCAGGATCGAAAAGCTTTTCTGGCCATAATCGGTCTTCATTCGTCCACGCGATTGCAGCAGCGGCAAGACCTGCGCGGTCGAGGACAAAGCCAGTGGCAGCCCCATGACCAACGCCGCCTCCCATGTGAAGCTTGGCATCACACCGGCAATGACAGCAAACATCACCAACCCGCACAGCGCGACCTGCAATGGTCCAAATAGGAATATATCGCGCCGCATGAGCCAGAGCCGACGTGGTGACAGTTCGAGCCCGACCAAGAATAGCAGCAGAATGATACCGATTTCCGAATAGCCCAATATGGTCTCGGCATCGCCGGTGACGCCAAGGACATCGGGGCCGATCACGATACCGGCAACCAGATAACCAAGCACCGCGCCAAGCCCCAGTTTGCGGAAAATCAGCACCGATAGCAGCGCTGCACCGAGCAATATTACACCGCTGAATAAAACGTTCGAAATGACGCTATGGCCGGCTTCTTCCATCAACCGGCCAGCTTCATTTTATCGGCAGCCGCCAAAAGCGCGTCGTAAGGAAGCAAAATCGCGGCGTGCCGGGACGCATAATCTTTGGCGGGGGCCAGCAAAGCCAGCTCTGGCCAAATTTGCGGAACAGGGCCGTTTGCGTTCAGCATCTCGGCAATCTGCGAACGAATATGCAGTATTGTTTCGACGTCAGCGCCAACGGCGTTTGCCCGCAATATCGCCGCCGACGCCTGCCCCAATGCGCAAGCTGATGCGCGCAAAGCCAAGGCGCTTATTTTATACTCGGACGTCAACGCCACTTCGGCGATTATCCGGCTGCCACACAGGGGTGCGCGCGCCTCAGCAACGCCGTCGGCACCTTGCAAGCGGTCATCCGGAACCAGCGACGCCGCCAGCCTCAATATGTCGCGATTGTATAAAGTTGCCGCCATCAAGGCGCCTCGGCGGTTTCCGCCTCCTGTGCATCGCGGCGGTCGCGGACGAAAGCTGACATCGCGTCACCGCTGGCGTTAAGCAGCGGGTAGGTTCGAGAGGCGGTCATCCATTCAGGGCGCTTTACGGCGCTGCCGAACAGCGTTTCATATCCCATAACCAGCAGCAGGAAGATCAGCGTCGACCCAATCAGACCTTTCAGCGCACCAAATCCAAAGCCCAGCACCCGGTCGATTGGGCCAAGCACAGACTTACGCGATTTTTTCCCGATGGATTTGGCAATCCACCGGCCCAGCGCATAGGTCACAATCACGATGGAAATGAACGCGAGGACCGCCGCGCCGCTCTCGGTGCCCACCCATTCTGACATGATTGCGGTCACTGGACCGTGCAATAGCCGGACCGCAGCAATGACCATTATCCATGCGATCAACGAGAGCGCTTCTTGGACAAAGCCGCGCATGAAGCCAAAAACAGCCCCGCCGCCCAGAAGGAAAAGAACGATAATATCGAGTGCGGTCATGCCGCGTTAGCTAGCTTCGCCCGAGCATATGGTCAACGAGATTGGCGAGAGTGCGGAACTCTTGCGTCGAAATTCCCGCCTGTCCTTTGACCGACGGCGGCACCAGTGCGCGGGTGAAGCCAAGCTTGGCCGATTCCTTGAGCCGCAGCGCGCCGTGGGCCACTGGCCGGATCTCGCCGGATAAGGCAACTTCGCCAAACAGCACCGCGTCAGATGGCAAAGGCCGCTCCGCCAATGCCGATACCAGCGCAGC
>JANLRW010000254.1:0-19359 GCA_031361925.1 Sphingomonadales bacterium | reverse complement strand
TGGAGCCGGGAATATTGCAAAGGCCGCGAAAATGACCCTGAAATGCGGTTGCAATGTTCGGGCGAGATCGGCGATTTCGGCTTTGTGTTGCACGGGCTCTGGCCGGAGGCGAAGGGTCCAAACTATCCGCAATATTGCCGTAGCGTCGGCGTGCTTCCGCGAAAGGTGGTGGCCGACAATATCTGCATGACGCCCGACGTGCAGCTGCTTCAGCACGAATGGGCCAAACATGGAACCTGCATGGCGCGCAAGCCCGAGACCTATTTCGGTGCGGCCAAGTTGCTGTTCGGCGCGATCGCATTTCCCGACATGGACCGCCTATCGCGCAAGCCGCTGAACGTCGCCGGACTGGCAGCGGCCTTTGCCGATATCAACGAAGGCCTGCCAGCGAATGCCGTCCGCGCAAAAACCAATGATCGCGGCTGGTTGCAAGAGGTCCGGATTTGTCTGGGCAAAGATATGAAGCCGCGTCGCTGCCCGGCTTTCACCCAAGGCGCTCCCGATAAAGCAGAAGTCAAAATCTGGCGGGGAAGTTAATTTGTTTTCAACATAGTTACTCTAACTCCGAACGATAATTGGGGGTAATCATGCGCGCAGATGTTATTGCAGTGTCGGTGGTTGCAGGTGGCATCGCTATGATTGCGGCCACAGATAAGATGGACACTGCATTCAATTATATAGAAGTCACCGCCGTAGTCTCAGACGTGAAGGCCAAATGCTATCTTGAGAGCATCGACGACAAGATAGTCGTAAAAACCACCACAACCACAGATAGTTTGAGCTGCGAAGAGGCTGACGAATTACGACAAACACACCCAGCTTACTTGGATTACAAAACCAAGGGCGGCGTAAAGGTGAAATTTGAATATATATCACCCGCCGACAACCAGCAGCATTCAAATTGGTTTTGGATCAAGGGTGACTTGGCTGAAAATCGTAAACTTAAAGCTGGCGATGAAATCCAGATTTACGCCAGCAAAGAAACGGTGCGAAAAGTTAAACAGCTTTGATTAGCCGTTAAACGTCGATCACCCTTGTTCCTGGATGATGCTTATCGAGATGCTTCTTGATGATCCGCAAATTCTTGCTGTTTGACCGGAACACAAGGTCGAAAGCGTCGCCCAATAACGGTATCGCGCCAAGTGCAGTGTCGACACCGACATTGGCAGTCATGCGCACCAGTTGCCATTTCGACATCCCCAGATTGCGCGCTTCCCAGATCATATAGGCACCCATCACGGCAGTGACGACATCGCCGAGCACCGGCACCAGGCCAATAACCGAATCGAGGCCGAATGGAATTTTGGTGCCAGGAATCGTGAATGACCGCTCAAGCACCAGCTCCAGCGCTTCAAGCCTTTTCCTGACCGATTGCGGATCGTTGCCCATTCCAGGCAGGTCTTTGGCAATACGGTCGAACTGTTCCTGCGAAATCGGCATAGGTTAAACTCCTGTCACACCTATGTCGGGTCGCGACCCAGATTTTGCAACAGATGCCATCCGCGACCATTGGCGGCGTGACCCAACAGGCCTTTGCGCGTTACTGACCATCGCAACGGATTGGCAATCGGAATGAAGTTGCGCGCCGCCTGCAATTCGGTTTCGGCCTGCGCCAACAGTGCGGCACGCGCTGCAATATCGGTCGCCATCCGCGCTTCGGAAACGAGCCGGTCCGCATCGCTGCTGCAAATTCTGGACACGGTGCACGACATTTGGTCGAGATACCAAGCGGGACTGGATTGATCACCGACGCGGTCGATCAGGCGCAAGTCATGTGGTTTGTCGATGGTGACGCGCTCGACAGTCAAGCCGATGGCGGCCATGTCGGCCTTGAGCATAGCAAAGAAAATGCGCGCACCGGTCCCTCTCGGCAGCGCGACCCGTAGCGGGCGAACCGCCCCGTTGCCGTTGACCCAACGCGTTATGGTTGCGCGCGCCATTATCTTGCGGTCTTCGATCCGCCTCGATGTCCATTCTGGCCGTGGATTGGCGCTACGGCTCGGCAAGTTTTCCGGCACCAGCGTCAGCGTTTCCTGCCATGCGACGATATCGAACGAGGTCAAAAGCTTCGGCCGGTCGATCGCCATAGCAATCGCCTCGCGGTTGGCGGTGTCAGAAAGGAAAGGTCCGGCCTCGACAAACAGCAGCCCCAACAGGCCGGGAACGGGGTCAAATTGGATCGCATTGCCTTCGATATTAGCGGCCTCCAACAAAGGAAAATCCTCAAAGCGGCCGCCGTCAACCAAATCGGTTTCGCCTGCGACATAACGCGCCAGCGCCAGTGACGCCTTTGAACTGCGAAGCATAACCGTCTCATTTTCTTGGATGGGTTTGCCATCGTCATCAACGCCGTTCCGTCTCAGCTGCATCGCTTGATCAAATTTCTTCGCTATCATTGGACCGGCCCCGAAGCCTTTTCTGACCAATCCGAACTCGGGCTGGGCGATCATTTCCAGCAAGTACGGCATCGGTGCTTTTAGCCGGATTTCGACAACCTTGCCGGTCATCGGCACTACCTTGTCGATCACTTCAAGCTCGGCGTTGAATCGGCCTTGCCTCAGTTCGCGGATACGCGTGCCCAGTAAATCCGCTATCTCGTCCGAAGTGACTTCGCGCCCATCGTTCCAGCGAACTTTGTTGAGCCGGAAGATATAGCTTAGACCGTCGTCCGTGACGATCCAGCGATTGGCGAGTGCGGGCACAATCCGGCCATTCATGTCGAATGTTACGAGCCCTTGGGCCGTTGCGCTGCGCAAATATGCCGAGGCGATCGGAAGCGGAATCGCCCCGATCGCAAATGGCCGTGGGCGGTCTTCTATGACATCCACTCTTATGCGGGCATTATCGACGCCTTGAGAGCAGGCACTGAGCGTCAGAAGCGCGAGCCCGGCGATAAGACGGCGGCAGTTCATGGCTCTATCCTAAGGCCAGACATCGCATAAAGTCCAATGCGGAAGCAAAGGTGCTGCGCTTTGTCGCTCACTTCGTATCGGCACAGCTGAAAACGAGCAATTCGTTGGGCGTGGGCGGCAACACCTCACGCACCGCCTTGTTCATATTGTCTATTTTTTCGCGAGTGACGGCGTCGGTCGAACATGACTTTACGTCATAACGCCGCCGCGCTTCGCGCGCCGTTGCCATTGCATCCATACCCAGCAGATAGCGCTCGATCCGGTAGGTTTTGGTCTCGGGCGCGTAGCTGACGAGAGAGACTTGCGCTTCTTCATTCGGGACGAAACTACGGCCCCACGTCCCGGCATTATCGACATATTGCGTACGTCCGTTGATGCAGCCGCTTTCGGTCCAGTCGAAGAGCACGTCGGCGGTGTCCGAAACTGTGACACGGCTACGCTCCGAGCGGATGACGCAGCGCTTCTTTAGGGTTCCCGCCACGGCCTTGGGAGCGCTATTTTCGGCCGGAGCGTCAGACGGTGTCATTGCGGCGCGAACCCGGCTTTCGACCTCTTCAAACGAGGGGCGTGTTGTAAAAAATATAATCGCGGCCAGTAGCAATATGCCTGACGCACCCGCCGCCATCTTCAGTTGGTCACGCCGCGCGCGTTCCGAAAATTGCCAAGCTGCACCGCCAGCTACCGCAGAAAGCACTAGTAGCAAACCTGCCAGTGCGATGTGGTTTTCGCGTTCTGCGATGATCGCATGTTCGGCGTCGCGGCGGAATTTGCCCTCTTTGCCGGTGCGCAGTTCGCCTGCAATCCGGTTTTCGGCTTCGATCTTGGCGCGCTCAGCTGCCTCGCGTTCGGCTTCCGCACGGGTCAACTCGGCAACCGATCGGCACTCGCTGTTGGCGGCGCTGAAAACCACACCCTGTTTGCCGAGAAATGCACTCAACTCGCGGGTTGAAACCGCAAAGTAGAATTCCGCACCGCCACCCTGTGCAATCGAACCGAAGCTGTTTATGCCGACTACCCTGCCACAGGCATCGACCAGCGGCCCGCCGCTGTTGCCGGGGGCAATCGGCGCGGTGTGGAGCAACGAGTCGACGCTTTTCGACGTCCGACCCGACGATATGCTACCGCGCGTTTTCACGGGTGTCTGCGGGCGCAGCGTGTCATCTTCGCTCAGTTCCAACGCAACATCGACATTGGCTGGATAGCCGATGGCGAACACATCCGATCCATCACCCACTACGCCGGTATAAATGCTTGCAGGGGTCAAACGTGCGCCACCGCCCAGTTGCAATAATGCGAGATCTTTGGCGGCCGAAACCGCAACCAGCGTGGCCCCATAGCTTTTTGAACCTTCGGACGGGATGATGACAAAGGTTACGCTTTCATCAAATTCGGCATCCGAAACTACATGCGCATTGGTGACGATTTTGTCGGGGGCCACCACGACGCCCGAGCCGTGGCCGATGAAGGTTCGTTGTCCTTCGCTCGAGCTGAATACCGCGACGCGAACGACGCTGCGGGTGGCGGCACTGATATCGCTGGCCTCGCTATATACCGCCGCGAAAGGCAGTGAACATGCAAGCGTTATGAATAAGGCGAGGATTATGGAGCGCAGCATGGGTTACCTCGATTATGGACGTGGCCGGTCTTTGGGTTGCGCCGGACGAACATCCAGACCGTCCCGTCCTAGCGATACATCCAGCGCAACGCCACCGACGTCGGTGGTGACTGTTACGCCGTCCTTGTCGTTGATCCGGACATCAGCATCGCCCAGATCAATTGGTAATTCCGGTATGTCGGGCAAATCGAGAGGTTCCACCGGACCTTCGGGGTCGGGCTTGGGCAAAGCTTTGCGGGCCGGTGCTTTTGGCGCTGCGCCCTTGACCGCCTGCGCCATGAAATCGCGCCAGATGCGCGCTGGCAGCCCTCCGCCGTTGACACCGCGCAATGGTGTGTTGTTGTCATTGCCAATCCACACGCCGACCACGAGGTCACCTGCAAAACCGATAAAAAGCGCGTCGCGGTTGTCCTGGCTGGTGCCGGTCTTGCCGTAAGCGGGGATGGCCAGGCGCGCCGCCCGCCCGGTGCCGTCGGTCACCACACCGCCCAACAGTTCCAGCAGCATCTTGTGGGTTCGGCCATCGAAACTCCGTTCGCCCGAGAACAGCCATTCGATCCAGCCCTGTTGTTCGGCCTTGAAGGCGCGGGGCGCAACCGGCCAGTTGTTCGCGGCGATGCCTGCGTAGGCGGCAGTGAGTTCGATCAGCGTCACCCCAGAACTGCCGAGCGCAAGGCTCGGGTCAAGCGTCAGCGGGCTCTTGATGCCGAGGTCGCGCGCAGCGCGTTCGACCGCTTTGCCGCCGACCTCATTGTATAGGCGCACAGAGGCGACATTGCTCGACCGCGCGAAAGCTTGCGCAAGCGTAATATCGCCGCGGTAGCTGCCACCCGAGTTTTTGGGGCGATACAGCCCTTCATTGATCGGGGTGTCGGCGATGGTTGATGCGGGGTTCATGCCCGAGCGCAGGGCCGCCAAGTAAACGAAGGTTTTGAAGGTCGAACCCGGCTGCCGTTTTGCCTGCACTGCACGGTTGAACGGGGATGACTTGTAACTGCGCCCGCCGACCATCGCCACGACCTCGCCATTGGGCCGCATCGCGACCATTGCGACCTGCGCATTGCCCAGCGGTGCGCGGGCGATGATACCCCGCGCAATATTCTGCAACCGGGCGTCGAGCGTGGTCGTGATCCTGACGTCAGCGTAGCCGCTTTCGGTCAGCGTCCGCGCTTGCGGGATCGCCCAGTCGGCAAAATAAGTGCCGGTCGGGATATCGTCGCGCACCCGGACATCGAGCATCGGGATTGGCGTTGCTTTGGCCTTGGCTGCATCCAGAAAACCAGCGGCGACCATTGCGTTCAGCACCAGCTTGGCGCGTTTGGCGGCACGTTCGGGGTTTTTTGTCGGAGCTAGCCGCGACGGCGCTTGCACCAACCCTGCCAGCATCGACGCCTGACTAAGCGTCAACCTCTCTGGCTGGCGGTAGAAGTAATGCAGCGATGCCGCGCGCAGGCCATAGACATTGTCACCGAAATAGACGTTCGACAAATAGCGTTCGAGGATCTCGTCTTTGGTCAGCCAGCCCTCGAGCCAAAACGCGATCAACATCTCGCGCGCCTTTCGCGTCAGGCTGCGCTCTGGTGTCAGGAAGGTGAATTTGGCCAGTTGCTGGGTAATCGTGCTGCCGCCTTGCATCATGCCGCTGCCCGTCGTGTTGCTCCAGAAAGCGCGCAAAAGACCGCGTGGATCGATGCCGAGATGTGAATAAAAGCGCCGGTCCTCGATGGCCAGAAAGGCCTGCGTGACGTGCGGCGGCAATTCGGTCGCTTTGACTGGCCGGTCAACAATCGCACCGTTGCGCGCAATCGGCGTGCCGTCGGCAGCCAACAGGGTAATGCGCGGCGGGACTATCGGCTGCAACGATTTGGACAGAGGCGCGGTGATCGCCAGCCACAATATGATCAGGATCAAAAGGAGCAGTGCCGCCGCCAGCGCCCGCCTTATCCATAGCCATTTGCGCGAAGCCGGGGACGGTTGTGGCGGGATGGGTGCCCGGGTTACCTCAGCGAAAGCCGCGTCGAAGCTGGTGCGTTGATCGTAAACCGGCTCGTTCTTGGCTTGTCTGAAAAACATATCAGACCGTATTATCTCAATAAGACGGCCTCGGCAACGCCGGATTAGCGCCTAATAGCCCATCAGGCTCATGACTTCTTTGCGGCTGGATTGGTCGTCGAGAAAACAACCGATCAGCTTCGACGTGACCATTCCGCTGCCGTGGACTTTCACCCCCCGTCCGGTCATGCAGCCATGCTGCGCCTCGATCACGACAGCAACGCCGTGTGGTTTCAGATTGTCCCAGATGCTGTTCGCAACCTCTGCAGTCAGCCGTTCCTGCACCTGAAGCCGCTGCGAAAAACCGTTGAGCACACGAACCAGTTTGGAAATGCCGACAACCCGGTCGGTTGGCATATAAGCAATCGACGCCTTGCCGGTGATCGGAGCCATATGGTGCTCGCAGTGCGACTGGAACGGAATGTCTTTGAGCAGCACGAGTTCGTGATAGCCCCCAACCTCTTGGAAGGTGCGCGATAAATGTGTGGCCGGATCTTCGGCATAACCCTGGCAATATTCCCGCCATGCCCTGCCGACGCGCGCAGGGGTATCAACCAGCCCCTCGCGTTCCGGATTGTCACCTGACCACCGGATTAGCGTTCGGATTGCGTCCTGAACCTCGTCAGGCACGACAACTTTGCCGCTGTTGTCGAATTCGTCATTGTAATGGATGTGCGCGATGGGAAACACCTTCTCGGGCCGGTTCATGTTCAAGCTCCCGCAGACTTTATGCCCGCATTAGCCCGAAAACTACTCCCGCCCGCCTTTCAATCCTATACCATTTTTCACCCTATAACCTGCCCGGTCTTCGCCCAGTCGGCCATAAATCCTTCGATACCCTTGTCCGTCAACACATGCTTGAATAATCCTTTAATGACGGCAGGTGGCGCAGTCATCACGTCGGCACCGATGCGCGCCGCCTCCAGCACATGGATACCGTGGCGGACGCTGGCGACCAGGATTTCGGTGTCGAAGGCGTAATTGTCGTAAATCAGGCGGATGTCCTGAATCAGCGCCATGCCATCAAAGCCTTTGTCGTCGTGCCGGCCGACGAACGGCGAAATGAAGCTCGCACCAGCCTTTGCCGCAAGCAGCGCCTGATTGGCAGAAAAGCATAAAGTCACGTTGACCATCGTACCTTCGCCGGTGAGCGCCTTGCAGGTCTTCAACCCGTCGATGGTGAGCGGTACCTTGATGCAGACATTGTCTGCGATTTTGCGTAAGATTTCGGCCTCTTTCATCATCGTTGGGTGGTCAAGCGCGACGACTTCAGCGGACACCGGGCCATCGGTCAGCGCACAAATCTCGCGTGTCACCTCGATAAAATCACGGCCTGATTTGGCGATCAGCGACGGGTTGGTGGTTACCCCGTCGAGCAGGCCAGTCGCTGCAAGTTCCTGTATGTCGGCAATTTCGGCGGTGTCGGCAAAGAATTTCATGGGTTTGGTTACCTTCGGTCGGCTGGATATGATCGATATGCCTAATGGCAAATCGCGCAAGAGATAGACAGGGCAAATTCATTTTGTTCACCCAGCGATCGGACGGCAAAGAAACTTGCGAACTGTTATCGCCCGAGACCCGCAGAAATCATCACAAGTTCACAGTGGATTCGATGTGGATCATGTTGGAAAGTTTATTGCGCCAGCCTTTTCGTGGCCTGGTGGCCTTGTTTGAAATTCTGATAGCTAGCCACCGCTCCGCGCGATTCCGTGATATGATTTGAAACACCCGGAGCCACCAAGCCATAAAGAAGAATTTGGCGCTAAACCAACAAAAGCAACGGCCAATACGAGTGAAATTGTATCCTTTGTTGCTTTATCATGGCTGATTGTTTGCCCCGACAGCCATAGGGCGGTTGCCGATTTCGATACCAAAGATGACAGGCCAAATCCTACATTTCAAACGGATTCGAAATCGCCCTGTCGGACCGAAAGGTTAATCCGGTTCTTTGCTGCGCAGTGCAGGGTTTCCAATTGTGTCAACATTGATAACTTCAATCTTGGCCACTGGTAACGCCGCATTTTTTCTGAGTGCTATCGGCAAGTCCCGGACGGATCGGTCCGAGACGACGAAAAATCCTGCGGTGCCCAATAAGGTTTGAAGCGACATGCCAAATGACGGCGAGCGCATGTAGCTCCCGATATAAGTTGCCTGCCCGGATTTGATCGAGAACGGAATTTCGAACGGCTTGACTGCCGACCAGTCAAAGCTTCCGATGCCGGGAACCTGCCCACCGAAAGCAAAATTAGTTATCGCATACTGCCCCGGCGGCAAGCGACGGATGATCACATGACCGCTTTCGCGCCCGTCGAAGTCGGGCTTCTTTATCTTCAACGTCCACATTCCGCCCAGCTTAGGTTCAATTACACCCTTCCAGTCATCCACTGGCGAACCGTCGAGCAGCGCTGTGCGGCTATATGGAAAGGCGAAATCCATGCCGATCCGGATGGTTCCCACCGAATATACCAGATACCCGCCATCTTGCTCAGCATAGTCGTTTTATGAAGTTCGCGCCTCAGCAGACGAAACGTGAAAAGTAATCAATGCCGCAAGCAGAATTTGCAGAAATTTCATATTTCCCTCGATTAAAAGCAGGCTGGCGATTTCACCGCAGCAATCCAAACACGCCAATCAGGACGGGATCGTTGGTTTTTTGCGGGTCAGCGCGGATGTTTGATTCTTCCATTCCGATTGCGGCCCAGATGCTGTCGTCGGCTTTGCGGGTGATGTCGCTCGCCAGTGCCGCGATGTCGAAGCCCGTCACCGAACGGACGGCTTGGCCGATGACTTGATCGTCGAACAGCCGCAGGCCGTCTGAAATGCCGGGGAGCATCGAATCGAGTAAAGCAGGCCCCATCTTGCCGCGCAGGAAACTTGTCGCTGCTTGCGGGCCGCCGCGCACGAGGGCGGCGGCGTCTTCGATTGAGACATTACGGACCGCGTCGGCGACCAAGGGCGCGGCGCGTTCTGCGCCTTTTTCGGCGGCTCGGTTGAGCTGGCGTTGCAGGCGGTCACGGAATTGGCGGCTTTGCAGCACGACCGAGAGGATACCCGAGCCGCGGTCTCCGCCGAAACGGTCGGGTAACGCGATGCGCGCCACCGAACTGTCGTAGAACCCGCCGGGTTGGAGCAATAACGCGAAGGCGTTTTGCGAGGCTAGGGAGAGCAACCGGCGGATCGCTTCGGTCAGGCTGAAGCCGGGCAGGCTTTGGCAGCCGGGGAGCGCCAAGGTTGCGAGCGCTGCGCCCGAAAGCAGGAAGTGGCGGCGGGTAGTGGTCATGACGGGATCCTTCGTTATTTGCAGATTTGTATCAGGATGTTGGGCAAAGCACTACCATCACCGCAACGGGAGAGGGAAGATGGTGACGTTCCGCATTTGTCTGCCTATATCATGCAGATGAATCTCCCTGCCACCCGCGTCCGTGTTGTTTTGCTGGCGCAAGCGATAGGGCCGTTGGATTACCGGTTGCCCGAGGGCTTTGACGCCAAGCCCGGATGCGTGGTGGTCGTGCCGCTGGGCCCGCGCAAACTGCCCGGCGTGGTCTGGGACAATGATGTTTTCAAGGATGATCCGGTCGATGCCAAAAAGCTTCGTGCAGTTTTGGAAGTTGTCGAATGTCCGCCGATTGGCCCCGGTTTGCGCAAACTCGTCGACTGGGTTGCGGATTATTATTTGACCAGCCATGCCGCCGTGTTGCGAATGGTGCTGGCATCATCGGCGGCCTTTACCGCGTCGGGCACGATCACCGAATATCGCCGCACCGGATTTGAGCCGACGCGTTTAACCCCGCAGCGCGCAGCGGCGCTCGATGCGCTTGAGGATGCGCAAGGGCTGGTGCGTGAACTGGCGGCAGAAGCAGGCGTGAGCGACGCGGTGATACGCGGGCTGATCAAAGCTGGCGCGTTCGAGGCCGTCACGATTAGCGTCGATACACCTTTTCCCGAACCGCTGGCGGACTTTGCGGTGCCTGAATTGAACGATGCCCAGACCATTGCGGCAAAAGCAATGGTTGAGGCAGTGCGCGCTGGCGGTTTCGATACCTTTGTGCTCGACGGCGTCACAGGTTCCGGCAAAACCGAAACCTATTTCGAGGCGGTGGCCGAGGCGATCCGCTTGAACAAGCAGGTGCTCGTGCTGCTCCCCGAAATTGCGCTCACCGCGCCGTTCCTCAAGCGCTTTCAGGAGCGTTTCGGCGTCGAACCGGCGGTATGGCATTCGAACCTGCGCTCGACCCAGCGCCGCCGCGTCTGGCGCGCAGTGGCCGACGGCAGCGCGAAGGTGCTGGTCGGTGCGCGCTCGGCGCTGTTTCTACCGTTTAAAAACCCCGGCCTCATCATCGTCGACGAAGCGCACGAAACCAGCTTCAAGCAGGAAGATGGCGTGCGCTATCACGCCCGCGACGTCGCGGTGATGCGCGGGCGGTTTGAGGGCTTTCCGGTGGTGCTGGCCTCGGCTACGCCTGCGCTGGAGTCGCGGCATATGGTCGCCATCGGGCGCTATAAGGGTCTCGAAATCCCGTCGCGTTTTGGCGCGGCAAAAATGCCCGAGATCAAGGCTATCGACCTGACACTCGACGCGCCAGAGCGACAGCACTGGATTGCGCCGATATTGCTCAAGGCGCTCGAAGAACGGATAGAACGCGGCGAGCAGAGCCTGCTGTTTCTGAACCGTCGTGGCTTTGCGCCGCTGACCCTGTGCCGCACCTGCGGGCACCGCTTCCAATGCCCCAATTGCACGAGCTGGATGGTCGAACACCGCCTCGTCCGCCGCCTCGCATGCCACCACTGCGGTTTTGTGATGCCGCCGCCCGATAAATGCCCGGAGTGCAGCGAGGAGGATACGCTGGTCGCCTGCGGCCCAGGCGTTGAGCGCATTTGTGACGAGGTCAACCGCCTGCTGCCCGATGCGCGGACGATTGTTGCGACTTCGGACACGCTTTGGTCGCCCGAAAAAGCGGCAGAGTTCGTGGCGCGGGTCGAGAGCAAAGCGGTCGATATCATCATCGGCACGCAATTGGTGACCAAAGGTTATCATTTTCCCGAGCTGACTTTGGTAGGGGTGATCGACGCCGATCTGGGGCTCGAAGGTGGCGATCTGCGGGCCGCCGAACGCACCTTCCAGCAAATTGCGCAAGCCGCCGGACGCGCCGGACGCGGCGAAAAACCGGGAGAGGTTTTCATCCAGACGCGCAATCCTTCGCATCCTGTCATCGCGGCTCTCGTTGCTGGCGACCGCGATGCCTTTTACGATGCCGAAACCGAGCAGCGTAAATCGGCAGGCGCGCCTCCGTTCGGGAGATTTGCCGCGATCATTATTTCATCCGAAGACGAGCGCGAAGCGATTGAGGCCGCGCGCGCGGTCGGCGGTGCCGCGCCGGAGGCCGACGGTATGGTGGTCTACGGCCCCGCACCCGCACCGCTGTCGATGTTGCGCGGGCGCTACCGGCAGCGATTGCTCGTCCACGCGCAACGTTCGGTCGAGGTGCAGGCAATCATCCGCGAGTGGCTTGGCAAATTGCAATTTCCGCGCGGCGTGCGTATCGGCGTCGATGTCGACCCATATAGTTTTCTGTGATCAGGAGCCAAAATGCGCGCTTTCATTTTTCCGGGGCAAGGTAGCCAAGCGGTTGGCATGGGGAAGGCGCTGGCCGACGCCAGCCCGACAGCGCGGGCGGTGTTTCAGGAGGTCGACGATGCGCTGGGACAGCATCTCTTCAAGCTGATGTGCGAAGGGCCGGAAAGCGACCTTATACTGACTGAGAATGCCCAGGCCGCGATCATGGCGAATGCGATAGCGACCTTGCGTGTGCTGGAGGTCGAGGGCGGCGTGCGGTTGAGCGAGAAATGCGATTTTGTCGCTGGCCACTCGCTGGGCGAATATACGGCTTTGTGTGCGGCGGGAGCGCTGCCGCTGGCGGTCACGGCGTCGCTGCTTAAACTGCGCGGGCGGGCTATGCAGGCAGCGGTGCCAGTCGGTCTGGGCGCGATGGCGGCGTTGCTGGGGGCTGATATCGAAAAAGCGGAGGCGCTTGCAAAAGCGGCGGCAGAGGGGGAGACCTGCACCGTTGCCAACGACAACGACCCTAACCAAGTTGTGATTTCGGGCCACAAAGGCGCAATCGAGCGCGCCATCGAATTGGTCAAAGACCACGGCATCAAACGCGGCATATTGCTGCCGGTATCTGCCCCATTCCACTGTCCGCTGATGCAGCCCGCCGCCGACGAAATGGAGTCAGCCTTGGCGACAACAACGATCCACGCGCCGCTGGTGCCACTCTACGCCAACGTCACCGCCGCGCCAGTGACCGACCCGCACCTCATTGCCAGCCAGTTAGTCGAACAGGTCACCGGCCGCGTCCGCTGGCGCGAGTCCGCAATCGAGATGGCTGGCGCTGGTGTCACCCATTTCGTCGAATTTGGCGGCAAGGTCTTGTCCCCGATGGTCAAGCGTAGCGCGGGCGAGGAAGTGGCGACCACCAGCGTCATTTCGATGGACGATATCGACGCTTTGCTAGCAACATTATAGAATTTTGGTTCACGCGGAGGGCTTTTGACGGATATCGATCAGATTAGCGGTGACGTTGTTGATTTAGCTTTGCGACTCCACAAAACGCTTGGGCCGGGGTTGCTGGAATCTGTTTATGAAACCGTGCTAGCCGGAAAACTCGCAAAGATGGGTTATAACGTCGATAGGCAGATGGCTGTCGATATAGAATTTGAAGGCACATGCTTTCCGGCGGCACTTCGCATAGACATCGTGGTCAATGACAGGCTTTTAGTCGAAATTAAATCGGTTGAACGACTGAACGCCGCGCATGGCAAACAACTGCTTACTTACCTGCGACTAACCAACCAGCCTGTCGGGCTGCTCATCAACTTTGGCGGCGCTACTCTGCGCGAGGGATTAATGAGGATCGTCAACGATCACAAACCCTCCGCGTCTCCGCGTCTCCGCGTGAACCAAAATGATGGAGAAAATTATGTTTGATTTAAGCGGCATGACTGCATTGGTAACCGGCGCAAGCGGAGGCATTGGCAGCGCTATTTGCCATGCGTTGGCGGGGCAGGGGGCGCGGTTGGCGGTTTCCGGCTCCAACACCGACAAGCTGGAGGCGTTTCGTGCCTCGCTTGGGGGCGATCATGTTGCGGTGCCTTGCAATCTTGGCAACAAGGACAGCGTCGAGGCGTTGGTCCCTGCTGCGCTTGAAAAGCTGGGCCAAATCGACATTCTCGTCAATAATGCAGGCGTAACCCGAGATAACCTGACGATGAGGATGAAGGACGAGGAGTGGGATGAAGTCATCCGTATCAACCTCGAAGCCGCCTTCCGCCTCATGCGCGCTGTGACCAAGCCGATGATGAAGGCGCGTTTTGGTCGAATCATCACGATCACCAGCGTCGTCGGCACCACCGGCAATCCGGGGCAAGCGAACTATGCCGCGTCGAAAGGTGGTTTGACCGCGATGTCGAAGGCAATCGCGCAGGAAATCGCCAGCCGCAATGTGACGGTCAACTGCGTCGCACCTGGCTTTATCGCCACCGCAATGACCGCGGAGCTTCCCGATGCGCAAAAGGAAGCCCTCAACGCCCGGATCCCAATGGGCCGGATGGGCGAGGGCGGCGATATTGGTGCAGCGGTCGCCTATCTGGCGTCGCGCGAGGCGGGCTATATCACCGGCCAGACAATCCACGTAAACGGCGGGATGGCGATGCTTTAGCAGCCATTTGACGCTTGCCCCTTGCCAGCCGCCCGTCGGGGCATTAGGGCAAAAATTGATATTCATCCTCCCAACCTTAAAGGGGCAAAAAAATGAGCGATACCGCGGAACGGGTCAAGAAAATCGTAGTCGAACATCTGGGCGTTGAGGCCGACAAGGTGACCGAGGCTGCCAGTTTTATCGATGATCTGGGCGCTGACAGCCTCGACATTGTCGAGCTGGTGATGGCGTTTGAAGAAGAGTTTAACGTTGAAATCCCCGACGATGCGGCTGAAAAGATTGCGACCGTCAAGGACGCCATCGACTTCATCAACAGCAATAGCTGATATTACGGGCGCGGCTTTGGCTGGCGCTAATATCATGAATTTAGCGGCTTTCCGGTCTTGGCTGGAAAGCCGTTTGCATTTTCAGTCCAGTTGTTTTTATTGGGCATGAAATGCCGGGGTCATTGGAGATTGCATGATGCGTAGGGTCGTCGTTACCGGATTGGGGCTGGTTACGCCTTTGGGCTGCGATGTGGAGACCGCATGGGCTAATCTGATCGCCGGGAAATCGGGGGCATCGCGGATCACACGGTTCGATACCAGCGACCAGAAATGCCACATCGCGTGCGAGGTGAAGCCAAAGGACCATCCTTGGGGCTTCGATCCCGATTTGCGCGTCGATCATAAGGTCCAGCGGCAAGTCGACCCGTTCATCATCTACGGCATCGATGCGGCAGGTCAGGCGATTGAGGATGCTGGCCTTACCGAAATGAGCGAGGAAGAACGCTACCGCGCTGGTTGCTCGATTGGTTCGGGGATTGGCGGATTGCCGGGGATCGAGAGCGAATCGCTGTTGCTCGCCGAAAAAGGCCCAAGCCGCGTTTCGCCGCACTTTGTCCATGGTCGGCTGATCAACCTGATTTCGGGTCAAGTGAGCATCAAATATGGTCTGATGGGGCCAAACCATGCAGTAGTAACCGCTTGTTCGACTGGCGCGCACTCGATTGGCGATGCGGCGCGGATGATTGCGCTCGATGACGCCGATATCATGCTCGCGGGCGGTGCCGAGGCGACGATCTGTCCGATAGGGATTGCCGGATTTGCGCAGGCGCGTGCGCTCAACATGACCTACAACGACCGACCCGAGCAGGCCAGCCGTCCTTATGACAAGGACCGCGATGGTTTCGTGATGGGAGAGGGCGCTGGCGTCGTCGTACTTGAGGAATATGAACACGCAAAGGCACGCGGCGCGAAAATTTATGCCGAGATCGTCGGCTACGGCCTGTCGGGCGATGCCTATCATGTCACCGCCCCGCACCCCGAAGGCAGTGGCGCATTTCGCGCGATGGAAATGGCACTGAAACGCGCTGGCATGAAGCCTGCGGACATTGACTACATCAACGCGCACGGCACATCGACGATGGCTGACACTATCGAACTTGGCGCGGTCAAGCGGCTGTTCGGTGATGCTATCAGCGCAGTGTCGATGAGCTCGACCAAGTCGGCGATCGGGCACTTGCTGGGCGGAGCGGGCGCGGTGGAAGCGATTTTCTGTATCTTGGCGATCCGCGACCAGATCGTGCCGCCAACGCTCAATCTCGACAATCCGGATGAAGGCACTGAGGGCGTGGACCTTGTCCCGCACGTCGCCAAAAAGCGCAATGTGAAGGCAGCGCTCAACAACAGCTTCGGTTTTGGCGGCACCAACGCCAGCCTCGTCATAAAAGCGCTCTGATGCGCGGGCTGGCGAAATGGGTGCTGGTCGGGGCAGTGTTGCTCCTTGTTCTGGTCGGCGGCAATTTCGTTTACGGCTGGACGGCGGCAGGGCCATCGACGCGTGAAGTCACGGTCGTCATCAAGCCCGGGTCGAGCCTCGCTCTGGCCGCCGACAACCTCGAAAAAGGGAAGGTTATCAAATCCGCTGATGCTTTCGTCAACCGCGCCAAGATTTTCGGCGCGACCAGCACGATCAAGGCGGGTGAATTCCTGATCCCCCCGCGCGCATCGAACGCCGACATTCTGTCGATCCTGACCGGTGGGAAGGCTGTGCAGCGGATGGTGACGGTGGTCGAGGGGATGCCGTCAATCATGGTCTACGAACGGCTGATGGCGAATGAGAAACTGAAGGGTAGCATTCCGGTGCCAGCCGAGGGTTCGGTATTGCCTGACAGCTATGCCTTCGAATTGAACGAGCCGCGCGCCGCCGTGCTGAAACGGATGCAGGACGCGATGACGAAGGCGCTGGCCGAAGCGTGGGCGAACCGGAGCAAGGATACCGTGGTCAAAACGCCGCAAGAGGCGGTGACCTTGGCAGCAATCGTCGAAAAGGAAACCGCCAAGCCGTCCGAACGGCGAATGGTGGCGGGCGTGTATTCAAACCGCGTGCGCAAGGGCATGATGCTTCAGGCCGACCCGACGATCATTTATCCGATCACTAAGGGCAAACCGCTCGGCAGGCGCATTCGCCAGTCGGAAATTGCGGACGTCAATGATTACAACACTTATGCGATGGTCGGGCTACCCAAAGGGCCGATTGCCAACCCGTCCAAGGCTTCGATTGAGGCAGTGCTAAACCCCGAAAAGACCAGCGCGTTGTTCTTTGTAGCCGACGGCACCGGACGGCATGTCTTCGCCGATACCCTCGAACAGCACAACGCCAACGTCGAAAAATGGTACGCAATCAGGCGCGAACGCGGCGAGATGTGAGAGCGGTGCGTTACCGGATGCTGCTGTCGATGCCATTTCGCGATATTCGCCTGATCTGCGCAACTGTGGGTTACATCTCAGTATTGGCAATAACGGGCGGATGCGCGCTGTTGGGCGATGACCATGAAGACCTTGAGGTACGTTGTCGGGCAGAAGCGCAAACAATTGTTCATGATGAAGAGCTTTGGCGGGATCATATAATCGGGTCGAACCGAAGCTATCTGGCGCGAAAAAGCGAGTTCCCCGAAACTGAACGAGCGATGCCGGAATATGTTGAAGGCTTTGAAGAGAGGTTTGGCAGTCAACTGAAAATGGACCGAACGCGCGTCGACGGAAAAGTGAACCGCGACGACATCTACATTTTGAAAGACGGCAAGGTCGTAGCTCAACTCGTTGACTTCGTTTTACCGGCGTCTGGCTCGGGTGTAGGCGTGATCGGTTGCACAGGTTTGTTTCGAGAACTATACGCAAAGACGTCTATCCATTAAATGTCGAACGCTGCGATTGGTGCATTTACTGCGCCGGCACTTGGCCCTGCTGCGCCCTCATCTGAGCGTCGATTTGCGCTTGAATTTCGGGGGGCAAGCCTTGTGGCGGACCGTTAGCCTGACCGCCTGCGCCGCCCCTTGCTTTCTGCGCTTCTTGCATCTGCTTTTGCATCGCTTCGACTTCGGCCCGTGATTTATATTCGAGCAGTTCGACGTCGAAAATCAGCTCGCTGCCGCCCGGAATCGCGACTTCGCCGGTTTGCGGATTTTTCTGGTCATCGGGGCCGTAGCCAAGGTCCGATGGAATCCACAGACGATATTGACCGCCGCGTTGCATGATTTTCAGGCCTTCGGAAAAGCCCGGAACTACCCCGGTCACGGGAAAACCAGCTTGCGGGTTCTGGTCGAAAATTTTGCCGTCTTTCAACGTGCCTTTATAGCTGACCAGCACCACATCATTGTCGGTCGGCGACTTGCCTTCGCCGGTTTTGATGACCTTATAGCGAAGTCCCGACTTGGTGGTGACGACATCGCCATATTCGGTGCGAACCCCCGATGTGCCATAATAAGCAAGCCCGCCGCCTGCAGCCAGCACCGCCGCAATGCCTAGCCAATATTTGGTGAGCGAACCTTTTTTTATGGGCTGAATTGGAACGGCGGTGATCGACATGTTCGGTTTCCTGATAACTAAAGTTGCGCGCTGACTAGCAGAAAGCGTTGCTGATTCCAGACACAAAAAAAGCGCCGTGATGGCGCTTTCCCTGTTAGCTTAAAGCCTGCGTCTACGCTTTCGCGCCGTCGCGTTCCTGTTGTTTGCGTTCCATCTTGCGGGCGCGACGGACAGCGGCTGCCTTTTCACGGGCGCGCTTTTCCGACGGCTTTTCGAAATGGCGACGCAGTTTCATTTCGCGGTACACGCCTTCGCGCTGCAACTTCTTCTTCAGCGCGCGTAGGGCCTGATCAACATTATTGTCGCGAACCATGATCTGCATAAAAAACTGTACTCCGGTATCGAATCGGCAAAGTGACGCTAAACCGCCATTTTACAAGGCTAAAAACGAAAAGCGCCGCAAATAGGAGCGGCGGGTTGCAGCGCCCTTTAGCGCCGACCTACAAGAATATCAACAAGAAAGGGCAGATTTTCGCCCTCTTGCCCCCCGCGCGCTTTCATTTCATAATGCAACTCAACGCAGATGACGAGAGGATTTTCGGATGGCAACTCAACTGAAGCAGAACAGCCCGTATAGCGAGGCGGAATGGACCGCGCGGCAAGAACTGGCGGCCTGTTACCGTATTTTTGCGATGATGGGTTGGGATGAGCTGGTGTTCAACCACATTACCGTCAAGCTGGAAGACCAGGAAGGCGCGTTCCTCATCAACCCGTATGGGATGCACTTCGGCGAGATTACCGCGTCGAGCCTGATCAAGATCGACATCGACGGCAACAAGCTCGATGCCGACAATCCCTGGGCTGTGAACAAGGCGGGCTTTGTCCAGCACAGCCTGTTCCACCGGACATTGCCCGATGCCCATGCGATCATCCACACGCACACGACCGCGACCGTTGCGGTCTGTTCGCTAGAGGGCGGGTTGCAGCCGACCAATTTTTACGCCTGCAACTTCATGGGGCAATTGGCCTATCATGATTTCGAAGGCGTGACGGTGCGCGAGGAAGAGGGCGTCCGGCTGGTCGAGAATCTGGGGAGCAAGCGGATATTGATGCTGAAGAACCACGGTCCCGTGGTAATGGGCAAGTCGCTTCCCGACGCGTTCATCAAATATTGGGCGCTGCAACGCGCGTGCGAGCATCAGCTGGCGACGATGAGCATGGGCCAACCGATCATGGTCGGGCAGGACGTGATCGCTGTGCACCAGCGCGATCTC
>JANLRW010000251.1:0-4046 GCA_031361925.1 Sphingomonadales bacterium | reverse complement strand
AAGGAAACTCCGCATTTTCCGGCTGCGGCTAGGATGCTTCAGCTTCCTCAGCGCTTTTGCCTCGATCTGGCGGATACGTTCGCGTGTCACGCTAAACTGTTGACCAACTTCTTCAAGCGTGTGGTCAGTGTTCATGCCGATACCAAAGCGCATTCGCAGCACACGCTCTTCGCGCGGCGTCAGTGACGCGAGGACGCGGGTCACGGTTTCTTTCAGATTCGCCTGAATTGCGGCATCGACAGGGATGATCGCGTTTTTATCTTCGATGAAATCGCCCAGATGGCTGTCTTCCTCGTCGCCGATGGGGGTTTCAAGCGAAATCGGTTCCTTGGCGATTTTCATCACCTTACGGACCTTTTCGAGCGGCATCGACAGGCGTTCGGCCATTTCTTCAGGCGTCGGTTCGCGGCCCTGTTCGTGCAAGAACTGCCGCGATGTCCGGACCAGCTTGTTGATCGTTTCGATCATGTGCACCGGAATACGGATGGTGCGCGCTTGGTCGGCAATCGAGCGGGTAATTGCCTGACGTATCCACCACGTGGCGTAAGTCGAGAATTTATAACCACGGCGATATTCGAATTTGTCGACTGCCTTCATCAGGCCGATATTGCCTTCTTGAATAAGATCAAGAAATTGCAGGCCGCGGTTCGTATATTTTTTGGCAATGGAAATCACGAGGCGCAGGTTTGCCTCGACCATTTCCTTTTTGGCGATGCGTGCTTCACGCTCGGCCTTTTGCACCATGTTGACGATGCGGCGGAATTCGTTGAGCGACATGCCCGTTGCCGCCGCGATGTCCGAAATCTCGGCGCGGACACGTTCGACTGCATCGGCTTCGCCCGTCGCAAACGCATTCCACTTTTTGTCGATGTTGGTCACGTCGGCAAGCCAGTTTTCGTCAAGCTCATGGCCCATGTAGCTATCGAGAAATGCTTTGCGCGGAACTTTGTGACGCTCGGCAAGCCTCAGCATCTGGCCGCCTAGCGCCGTCAAGCGGCGGTTGAATGAATAGAGCTGGTCGACGAGATATTCGATCTTGTTCGCGTGGAATTGCATCGATTCGACCTCGGCGGTCAATTCTTCGCGCAGTTTGTGGTATTTATTTTCGGTCGACGTCGGAAAGCTCTCTCCAGCGTTCAGCGCACGCATCCGGTCGAGCTGGATGTTCGAAAATTTCTTGAATAACGACGTAATCGTCGCGAAGCGCTCCAGAGCCGCTGGTTTCAACGTCTCTTCCATCTGAGCGAGCGAAAGCGTGTTATCCTCTTCCTCTTCCTCAACCGGACGCGCACGGCGCTCGGTCATGTCCTCGTCATCTTCGTTGACGACTTCGGGTTCTTCTTCGACCTCTTCTTCTTCCTTATAGGTAACGCCAGCGGTCTTCTCGCTGATTTCACCGTCGCCTTCCTCCTCGTCGTCCGTGAGCGTTTCCGGCGCTTTTGACAGCATGGCATCAAGATCGAGGATCTCGCGCAGCTGCATTTCGCCGTCATTGAGCGCGCGCGACCAGTCGATAATCGCGTGGAAGGTAATAGGGCTCTCGCACAGCCCCAGGATCATCGTGTCGCGGCCGGCTTCGATGCGCTTGGCAATCGCAATTTCGCCCTCGCGGCTGAGCAGTTCAACCGCACCCATTTCGCGCAAATACATACGCACCGGGTCGTCAGTGCGTTCACCAGTGCCCGTCTTCTTGATGGTGTTGGTCAGTGAGCGCGGGTCGTTTTCAGAGATATTGTCGATCGTTTCGACTTCTTCCTCGGCCTCTTCCTTCTCTTCACCGTCTTCGTCAGACTCGACGATATTTACGCCCATTTCCGAAATAGCCGACATAACATCTTCGATTTGTTCGCTATTCATCTGGTCTTGCGGTAACGCAGCGTTCAGCTCGTCGTAAGTGATGAACCCGCGACGCTTGGCCTTCGCTAGCAATTTCTTAACCGACGCATCGTTCAAGTCGATTAGCGGTGCATCGCTGTTTTCGGTGGTGTCTTCTTCGTTTGCGCGCGTTGCCAAAACTGTAATCCCCAAATAATCTTATAAACCGTCCGCATCGCGCCGAAAAAATTCGATGATGCGTTCGTCAAATGCTCGTTTCTCGCTCCGCAACCGCTGCTGCTCGGCAAACGTCTCGTCGGTCATCTCTGAACTCGCTACCCTAGTGGCGTGTTCCAGAGCTTCTTCCAGCGCAGGACGCTGCTTCATCAGCTTGATTGCTTCACCCAATTCCTTTGAAGCGTTGGATAATCCGTCGCCCCCATCCCCGTCCCCTCCACGATTGAAGGCAAAGACTTTGCCGTTGCTGTGGAGGAGCGATATAGCGACATTATACAACTTCTCATCCAATATGGTAAGAAGGGCGTCAGTATCAAGCGATTCTTTGGCAAAACTCGCATCGAGCATCGCACCCAGCAATGTGGCGTGATTCGCGTCGGTTGGAACAAAGCCGCTGAGCGTTTCGCGGTGGCGGTCGATCAGCGCCGGGTTACGCAGCAACGCGCCTAGCACTCCCTGCACCAGAAAGTCGGACGTTTTGGCATTAAAGCTTTTGGTTTCAGCACCCGGTGGCAAAATTTGCGGTTTTCGCCAGTCGCGCGGTCGGCCTTTCTTGCCCGGCACAAACGGCGCGTGCGGTTTGGTGGAGAATAGCGTATCGAAGCGTTCGCGAAAGGCATCAGCATAATGGCGACGGATTTCGGCGTCGGTGATGTTTGCCATATGCCCCCCCAGACGCTGTTTGAGGCCTGCTCGGTCCTCTGGGGTAGAAAGGAAGCCAGCGGCCGCTTCGGAGCGCCACAGGCGTTCTACGAGCGGTTCTGAGGCCTCCAGCAACGCTGCCAATGCCTTCGGCCCCGACGTTTTGACGAGATCGTCGGGGTCTTGCCCGTCGGGCAAGGTCACAAATTGCAGACTGTGCCCCGGTTTTAGGAGCGGCAGTGCCCGCAACGCCGCGCGCAACGCCGCTTTTTGTCCCGCCGCATCGCCGTCAAAACAGAGCAAAGGCTTCTCGGTCATCCGCCACAGCATCTGGATTTGCTGTTCGGTCAGCGCGGTCCCGAGCGGCGCGACCGCATCGCCAAAGCCCGCCTGTGCGATGGCGATAACGACCATATAGCCCTCGACAACAATCACGCGGCCCGTTTGCCGTGACGCGGGCGAGCACTTATCGAGATTGTAAAGCGTGCGGCCCTTGTCGAAGAGCGGGGTATCGGGGGAGTTGAGATATTTGGGCTCGCCTTCGCCCAGTATCCGGCCACCGAACGCAATCACGCGTCCTCTCGGATCGCGGATAGGGATCATCAGGCGGCCACGGAAACGGTCATAAGGTGCCTTGTCATCGACGGCGATCAGGAGACCTGCTTCAACCAACACCGGGTCGCCGAACTGCTTGAGCGCGGTTTTGAGCGCAGTCCGGTTGTCCGGTGCAAAGCCGAAACCGAATTCCTTGATGGTCTTCGCCGAAAGGCCGCGCTTTTCCAAATATGCCCGCGCGCCCGCGCCATCCACACCCTGCAATTGCGCAACAAACCAGTCCTGCGCCGCCGTCATGACGTCATAGAGATTGTTTGCTTTTTCAGCGCGCTGCGCCGCCTGTGGGTCCGGGGCAGGGACTTCCATTCCGGCCTCAGACGCCAATTCCTTAATCGCATCCATGAACGACAAACCGCGCTGGTCGGTCATCCAACGAATGGCATCGCCGTGGGCCGAACAGCCGAAGCAATGATAGAAACCCTTTTCATCGTTGATCGTGAAGCTGGGCGTCTTTTCGTTATGGAACGGGCAGCAGGCCTTGAACTCACGTCCCGCCTTGTTGACCCTTACGGTGCGACCGATCAGCGCCGAAAGCGTGACCCGCGAACGCAGTTCGTCCAGCCATTGCGGGGTTAGCGCCACCTCAGGCCAAAGCCGCCTTAACCAACCCGCTAGCCTTGCTCATATCAAGCTGCGGCCCATGCCGCTCTTTCAAGGTCGCCATAACGCGGCCCATATCCTTCAGGCTCTCTGCCCCAAGCTCTGCTTTGATACCCTCAATCGCCGCGCTGGTCTCG
>JANLRW010000314.1:0-2070 GCA_031361925.1 Sphingomonadales bacterium | reverse complement strand
TTCACGCAAATGCGTCACCGACTTGCGCATCCCGGGCTCGAGCAACGCATCATCACCCAAGTCAGGCAAATCGGCCTTGTCCACACGCGGGGTTGCGCGTTCCAGATGGCCAAGTTCGCCAAGCTCTTTGGGTGTCATCGCAATCTGGTGCGGCCCGCGGCGGCCAAGGATCGTGACCTCTTCGGTGTTCGCCTGCTCAAGCGCATCAAGCGCATGTCCCACGATGTCAGACGCTATGAATTCAGCGCATGTCTTTGACAATATCCGGGCAACATCAAGTGCTACATTGCCGTTGCCGATGACCACGACATGTTTGCCATCAAGCGGCGGCGCGAGATCGGCAAAATCGGGATGGCCGTTATACCAGCCGACAAAGGCGGCGCTGCCGAACACGCCGGGCAAGTCGCCACCCGGGACATCGAGTTTGCGATCATTGGGCGCACCGGTCGCCAGCACCACCGCGTCGTATAATCCCTGCAACTCGTCGATACTGACGTCGCTGCCGACAGCGACGTTACCGACAAAGCGGACATTGTCGGACAACGCGACTTTCTCATACCGGCTGGAAACCGCCTTGATCGACTGGTGATCGGGCGCAACACCGAAACGGATCAGGCCAAACGGCACCGGCAGCCGGTCAATGATGTCGATGCGCACATCATCACCAAACTTCTTCTGCACCGCCTCTGCGGTATAATAGCCCGCCGGACCCGACCCGATAATTGCGACGTGGCGCATCTGGCTTCCCCCGTTTCCCGTGGCTCTGTATTAGGATGCTAACGGCTTTAGCGTGAAAAGGAAGCGCCTAATCATGGCACCAGATCGGCGCTTTTTCATAAACTGCGCAGTCATCGTAGCGCATAGCATCCAGATAGAATTTCCCTGCAACAAGCCGCTTCCAGCGGCCTTTGGGCTTTGGCTGGTCAACCGCGTCTTCCATCATATTGACGCCGTCGGTCGTCTTTTTTCGGCCAGTTAGATAGTTACTGCTATATTCACTTCCCTCTCCGCTCGCGCGCGAGAACGAGAAGCTATCAAGGCCGACGAGGCGGAATCGGGCATTTTCTTCGCGGAATATAAATGTTCGTTTTGATACACTCCAACTCCCGCAACTCAGCCAGTATCCGAGCGTAATTTTAAGGCGATGGGACTCGATTTTGATACCGCCTTCGCTGATCAAGGGATCGGCAAGGCACCGACTGTCAAGGTCGCTTGCGGCGGGCAACAGATGCTGCGATCCAGAAAGCTTGCGATATCCCGTTTTGGTTTTCGATAAAATCAGCAAATGACGCGGATTGATATTCAGCACAGGCTCGCCCAAACCCTCATTAGTCGAAATATTGGCGGGATTGTCTTCCTCAACAACTAGGACGGCGGTTTCGCCTGATAAAACTCCTTCGGTTACCAACAAAAGTTTCCAACCCGAAGGCACCCATGGCGCCCATTTGGCTTGGTCGATTTCAGCGATGTCCTGAGCATCGGCGACCGTCGGAACCGTTACCCATAACGCCGCCAAAGCCAATGCAGCGGCTTTCGCAAAGACGGGTTTTACCGCGATATCAAGCCGCCTTGCGCTCTTCCTCAACCGCGCGATCCAGAAACCCGCGGATCGCCGCGATGCTTTCCTCGACATGGCTCAGCAGGAACAAATGGCCGCCATTCTCGATCACCATCAATTCGCTATTGGGAATGAGGAACGCCAAAAACTTGCCATTTGCCACCGGCACAATCTGATCATCGCCGCCCATCATGATCAGCGTTTCAGTTTTCATAAACGGCAGGAACGGCGCACTGGTCCAGCCCATCATCGCCATCAGCTGGTAGAAATAGCCAGTCTTCGATGGCGGCGTGATGCGGCCGATATGTTCGGATTTGTTGCCCACCATGCCGCCGTACAGCGTCTTGAAATGCTTCGCCATATAATCGGGGTCGATATAGCGGCGCGGGTCGGCCATTTTGATAAGCGCCTTGGGGTTGCCCGGCACCATCAACATACCAGCGCTGGTCGCAATGAGGATAAGCTTGTTCGTGCGCGGACCGTTCTGCAGCGCAAATTGCTGCGCCATCGCC
>JANLRW010000268.1:0-6571 GCA_031361925.1 Sphingomonadales bacterium | reverse complement strand
TTGATGAAGGTCGATGTGCTGGCGCTCGGGATGCTCACCTGCATCCGTAAGGCCTATGATATGATGCGCGAACAGGGGATCGGCGATTACGACCTGAAGGTCGATATCGATTCTGACGATCCCAATGTTTACGACATGCTGTGCCGTGGCGAGAGCCTTGGCGTGTTTCAAGTCGAAAGCCGCGCGCAGATGAACATGCTGCCAAGGATGAAACCGCGCAATCTGTATGACCTGACCATTCAGGTGGCGATTGTCCGGCCCGGGCCAATTCAGGGCGACATGGTTCATCCCTATTTGCGTCGGCGCAACGGCGAGGAGAAGGTCGAATATCCTGAACCTGCACCACCGCACCCAAAGGACGAGTTGAAAAGCGTGCTCGGCAAGACGCTAGGCGTGCCGTTGTTTCAGGAGCAGGCGATGAACCTCGCGATCACCGCCGCCGAGTTCAGCGAGGCCGATGCCAACCGCTTGCGCAAGGCAATGGCGACGTTTCGCAATGTCGGCGGGATGGAGCATTTCGAGCAGAAGATGGTCGAGGGCATGGTCAGACGGGGGTATCAACGCGATTTTGCCGAGCGCTGCTTTGGCCAGATCCAAGGCTTCGGCAGCTACGGCTTTCCCGAAAGCCATGCGCTGTCGTTTGCGCGGCTGGTGTATGTGTCGTCGTGGATCAAGCACTACCACCCTGCTATCTTCGCCGCCGCGTTGTTGAATTCGCAGCCGATGGGTTTTTATGCGCCAGCGCAGATTGTCCGCGATGCGCAGGAAAATGGCATTGAAGTCCGGCCCATCGATGTCAATGTGAGCGACTGGGATAATAGCATTGAAGATCAAGCGTTAAGGCTGGGGATGCGGCAGATCGACAGCTTTCGCGAAGACTGGACGAAGACTATCGTCGAGCACCGGCCATTCAAATCGATGGAGGATCTGGCGAGGCGGGCCAGTCTGCCTTCGCGTGCGCTTCATTTGCTTGCAGATGCCGATGGGGTGCGTTCATTGGGGTTTGACCGGCGTGAAGGAGCATGGGAAGCACGGCGGACGCCTTCTGACCAATTGCCGCTTTTTGCCGCAGCCGATGCGCGCGAGCTTGCCGAGGAAGAGGATGCGATGTTGCCAGCAATGCCGCTCGGCGAACATGTCGCGGCAGATTATCAGATGACTCGATTGTCGCTTAAAGGACATCCAATGCAGTTCCTACGCGGGCTGTTTGCGAGCGAGGGTGTGCTGAGTTGCGCGCAGACCAGCGCGGCGAAAAATGGCGCGCGGGTGAAGACCGCGGGCGTGGTGCTCACCCGTCAGCGACCAGGCAAGGGCAATGCGATTTTCATTACCATTGAAGACGAGACCGGCGTCACCAACGCGCTCTTATGGGCGCGCTTGTTCGAGCGGCAGCGCCGCGCGGTGATGGCATCTCGGTTGATGGTCATCGAGGGCGAGGTGCAGCGCAGCAAGGAGGGCGTGGTTCATCTGATGGCGACAACGGTGACCGACCGCACGTATGAGTTGCAGCGATTATCGGAGGAGCATGACGCCAATGTGCCGATACCGCATAATGACGAATTCGCGCGGCCAGTCTATCCGCGTCACGGCCATCCGCGCGATGTGCGGATATTGCCGAAGTCGCGGGATTTTCACTGACGGTCAGGCGGCGTCTTTTGCCGTACGGCGCGATGCCAGTTCTTCGACAGAAGCGGCGCGCATGAACGGGTTAGTCGCGCGTTCGAGCGCAATGCTGGTTGGCACTGTCGCTTCGCCCCGTTCACGCATTGCAATGACCTCGCCCATGCGGCTAACCAACGCCTCGTTATCCGGCTCAACGGTCAGCGCGAAACGGCCATTGCTGAGGGTATATTCATGCGCGCAGTAAACGCCTGTGTCATCGCCCAGCGCTTCGAGTTTGCGCATGTTTGAATACATCTGCTCCGCAGTGCCCTCGAACAGTCGCCCGCAACCCATCGCAAACAAAGTGTCGCCAACAAAGGCAGCGTGGTCGTCCGCGAAGTGAAAGGCGATATGGCCCGCGGTATGTGCAGGCACATCTATGACGCTAGCTGACGCTGCGCCCAGCTTCACCATGTCGCCGCCCTTAACCTGGACATCGAGCGTCGGGATGCGTGCAAATTCGGCCTCGGGGCCGGTAATGATGCAACCCGTCGCTGCCTTGATCTCCGCATTGCCGCCGGTGTGGTCGGGGTGCCAATGGGTGTTCCAGATTTGCGTGATCTTCCAGCCAAGTTCCTCGGCCTTGGCGAGCACTGGTGCGGCGACTGCGGGATCGACCACCATCGTCTCGCCGCTTTCCGGCTCATGCACCAGCCAGACATAATTGTCGGAAAGGACGGGGATGCGGACAACCTCGATAGCCATTACCAGTGCCCCGTGTTCGGCATCGATGCCCAAGGCTCGGCGGGTTCGAGATGGCCGTCCTGCAACAGCTCGACCGAGATGTTATCGGGACTGCGGACGAAGGCCATATGGCCGTCGCGCGGCGGGCGGTTGATGATCACACCTCCATCCATCAGCCGTTGGCAAGTCTCGTAGATGTTCTCGACGCGGTAGGCCAAGTGCCCGAAATTGCGGCCCTCGCCATATCCGCCTTCGTCCCAGTTATGCGTCAGTTCAACTTGCGCGTCCTCATCGCCGGGGGCCGCGAGAAATATCAAAGTAAAGCGCCCCGCCTCATTATCAAAGCGGCGTAGCTCTTTGAGGCCGAGCAGCTCGAAAAATTGAATAGTGGCATCTGGGTCGCTGACGCGGATCATTGTGTGAAGATATTTCATCGCAAATTTGCTCCATTCATCGCTATTCAGACACAGTTCATCGTGCTAAGGCCAACGCACATTTCGGGTTCGCTTCGGATATGGGCCGGTGGGCGCGCCAAAACAAGGGCGGTCCGGTTCGCTATTTTAAAGGGATGGGCAAGATGGAAAACAGCACAGAAAATGGTAGTTGGCTCGCACGTTTGACGGCCAATCAGGGTAAATCATGGATTGCGGGTTCGGCATTGCTGGCGACTGGCCTGATCGTCGGCGGTTACCTGATGGGTGACGGCCTCGTCCGGATGAAGCAATCGGACCGCGCGGTAACGGTGCGCGGATTGGCCGAGCGCGATGCCACTGCTGACTTGGCGACATGGACGATTGCCTATTCGGCCAAGGCTGGCGATCTGCAAAGCGCCCAAGCAAAAGTTGACAGCGATACCAAGGCCATTCGGGGTTTCTTCAACTCGCTTGGTTTTGATGCCGATGCGTTGCAACCGACCGGCGCCAATGTTTCGCAATATAACGAAAACGGCGTGGCCACCTATACTGTGAAGCAGCGGCTTTCGCTGCGCACCACCGATATCAAAAAGGCTGAGGCGGCGGTGAAGCGGCAGTTCGATCTGGTCAAAAGCGGCGTCGAACTGGAGGAAGGCTCCGGCATGGCCTATACTTTCACTAAATTGAACGCGATCAAGCCCGAAATGATTGCGCAAGCAACCAAAGACGCACGCAAGTCCGCCGAACAATTCGCCAAGGATTCGGGCACCGACGTCGGCAGCATCAAATCGGCAACGCAGGGTTATTTCGAGGTCACGGCACGCGACGGCGACAGCAGTGGCGGCTGGGGTGTGTCCGATTCACCCTATAAGAAGGTGCGCGTGGTCACCACGGTCGAATATTATCTCGATTGACGGTCGGCGGACGGTGTTGGCGGCGCACTTAACGCCACCAACTGCGCCTGCGCGCTATTCGCCTGTCGGCTAGTGGGGGCAATGGCGATCGTCTGTTCCCATTGCTTGCGCGCCGCAGTTTCGTCGCCAGCGGCAATCGCGATATTGCCTGCTTCGAGCGCAACCGCTGCATCGCGTGGTAGCAATGACGCCGCGGTCTGGATATAGCCCAGCGCGTCGGGAAGCTTGGTCAGACGTCGTGCAAGCGTTGCCGAGAGCAGCCATGCGGTGCCGTTCTCGGGGGATAGCTGACGCGCGGTGGTCAGTGACGTCTCGGCCTCGGCGATCCGGTTCAACGCCACCAGCGCGCGGGCGCGGTCGATTTCACTGTCGGCCCGTTCGTTGTTATCGAGCGTTGTAATCGCCAAAGCCTTGTTCAGCGCATCGAGCGCGATTTCTGGCTGCCCTGCGGCGATCGCAGAATTCCCAGCCTGCGCCCAGAAACGAGCGGCGCGCGGGTCGCGCATTTCCTGAGCGCCTTTCGCGGCGTCGGTTAGAAGCGGCACGGCCAGATCGAATTTGAAATCGCTGGCGAGTGCAAAGCCGTGGCAGGCCCGCGCAAGATAACCGCCGCCTTGCTGTGCCCAAAGGCTGGCGTCAGTCACTGCTGACGGCGCATCTTTGCGGGCCAAGTCGAGGCATTCGGTGAACTGGACTTCGTTCAGCGTCGGGAGTGGCCCGGCAGCCGCTGGAGTAACGGCTTGGAAAAGAACGAAAAGTGTGGAAAGCATAAATGCTCCTAAAGCGAGCTCAGGTGGCCAGCTTCGCGACGGTATCAATCAGCAATGCAATATCCTGATCGCGCGAGAGCCGGTGGTCGCCGTCCTTTACCAAGATCGTCTGCACGTCGGATGAACGGAGACGGCGGGCGAGTTGCATTGAAATATCCCACGGCACATCACGGTCCTGCTGGCCGTGAACTAGGCGGACCGGGCAGTCGATGGCAATTTCGTCCTGCAATTGCCGGTTGAGGCTGCCCGATCTCCAAAAGGCGCAGGTCACGACCATCGGGTCATAGCCATACTCACTGGGACGCTCGATGCGGCCCTTGGTTTCAATTTCATCGCGGTCGGCGTCGGTTAGGTCCCAGTCAGTAAAATCGGGAGCCGCCGCGATGCCGACCATCGCCTTTACTCTGTCGCCAAGCGCAAGCGCCATCAGCAGCATTAGCCAGCCGCCCATCGACGAGCCGACAAGAACCACTGGACCAGCGACAAAGTGACGGACCACCACCAACACATCGTCGCGCCAGATATCGAGGGTGCCATCCTCAAACTTGCCACCGCTCTCGCCACAGCCCGAGTAATCGAGGCGGAGTATGGCATGGCGTTGTGCCTCTGCCCAAGCCGCCAAAGCCTGCGCCTTGCCCCCTTGCATGTCGGACATATAGCCGGGCAAGAAAACAATCGTCGGCCCGTCGCCCGGCAAATGGCGATAGGCGAGGCGGATGCCGTCCGCGCGCGTCAGGAATTCCGGTTCCGGTTCGGTAAAGCTCAAATCACCCAATCAACGTTCAGCATCTCGGTCACCGCCTGTCCCTTGGCGCGGCGCTGTTCGACCATGATGTGGTTGAGGCGCTTGACGGTATCGCTGCCCGATGTGATGCACAGGCCTGGCACGACAGCATGGACCAGCGCCTTGGTGCCGCCCCAGATCATCGCCGCACCAAAGCTTCCGGCGACGCGGAAATGTTCGACATAATTTTCATCGACGCTTTTAGGATGATCGATGAACAAGCGGTTGAACATGGCTAAACTCCTTGGCTAGCGGGAAGCCATAACGCAAGCTTCACTCAAAATCGAGACCAAAGCCCTCTTTTGCCGTGCGGTCTTGTGCACACATCGTTTTCAGTTCGGTCCATTCTTCAGGCGTGAGCGCCGGTTTGTAATTCTTGCCTTTGACGATGCTGTTCTGGAACGCCTTTTTGCGTTCGGCGGACAAGGGATGGCTCGACATATAGCCGGTCATCGCGGTTAGTTTCTTGTTGCCTTGTGCCTCACCCGACAGCAGCGCCAGCCGGTCGAAAAAATCCGCAGTGGCAACCGGCGAAATGGCAGCCCCCGATAGCGCCTTCATCGAATATCGGTCTGCTTCATTTTCGGAGCCACGCGTATAGCTGACCGATAACGCGCCGCTTAACATGCTGCCGCCGGTGCCGTCGAGCCCGCCCAAGACAACCGCTAGCCCCATTTGCCGGAGCAGCGACTGCATGACATGGCGTTCGCGGACATGCCCGATTTCATGCGCCAAAACGCCCGCGACTTCGTCAGCAGACTTCGCCTGTTTAACAAGACCGTCGAACAAGATGACCTTCCCACCGGGCAACGCGACCGCGTTCAACATGTCGATCTTGGCAACCTCAACCTGCAAGTCCTTCGGATCAGCGTCGAGCGACCGGACCAATTTGTTAAGTGCTGCCGTGCCTTTTTCGGAGTGACAAAACCGGCCGCCGAAATCGCCGACCAACGCGTCGCCCACAGATTGTTCGACGCTAGCCGGAATGAGCGGTGCTAGCCACTGCGGCGTCAGCAACACCACCGCGATGACAGCGGCGCTGACACCGGCGAACGCGATTGTCGCTGGACCGATGCCGAGCCTGTCTATCCACCCGCCATATTTGCGTTTTGCAGGCAGTTTCACCACGAGTTCGGTTGGCATACTGCCGGTTAGCCCGAGCCGCCAACCATCAATATCGTCGATACCGTAGACATCCGCACCGTTCTTCTCGCCGACATAAACCAGATCGGCAAATGCGAACGGCCCGTGGCGGCGTTCGGTTTCGAGCAAGAAAAAATCGCTCGCAATCATCTGCACCTCGACATTGCGCCGGACGGCGGATTTGCCGTCATAATGCCATGC
>JANLRW010000262.1:0-3011 GCA_031361925.1 Sphingomonadales bacterium | reverse complement strand
CAAATCACCCCGAAGCGCAGCCTTTGCTGCCGCCACATAAAAATCTTTGAAGGTTTCAACCAGCTTTTCCTCAACCGCATATGGTCCCTGCCGGTATCCATCATTGGCAATACCGCGATGATTGATCCCCGAGAAATGCCCATCCTGCTCGTTCGTCTTGCGCCACAATGCGGCGAGGTGATCGGCGTCGTAATCAACGCCCGCGACTGCATCCTCGTGCACCAGCCAGCTGGTCCGCAGCAACGTCTTGTCAGCCGCTATCGGCGTCAGCGAGAACGTCACTACATGATCGCAGCAGAAGTGATGCCAGCTATTGGGCTGGGTCCATATCGACAGGCTCGATGTTTCGGGCGCGGCAAATGGTCCTATCAGTTTCTGACAAGCAAGCTTTCCGTCAATGGATTGGGTCAAGGCACCGTTTGCAAGCGCAAGCCGAGCCACCCGGTGCCACCAGCCATCGGGGAACTCTATCAATTCATGTTCGATGCCAAGTGCTTCCCACTCTTTACGTTTAGCCGCGTCGTCAGGCGCGTCTTTGCCGAACCCCGTCGTTCCCAGCACGCTGATCAATTCGGGATGGCCCGCGTCGCAGTGATAGCATTCGCGGTTATTTTCCATCACCAGTTTCCAGTTGGCGTCTTCGATGTAATTATCCTGCACCGCGACTTTCAGTTTTTCGAGGTCATAAACCGAGATCTGATCGGCAATGTCTGCTTTCACGCGATCAATTGGTGGCGGGTTGTCGCCTAAACACACGAAAATCAGCCCGCCGACATTTTCCAGCGCAACGGGATTTAGCCCATGATCCGCCTTGTCGAAATCTCCGGCCATGCCGCGCGCCGCGAGCAGCTTGCCATCTAGGCCATAGGTCCATTGATGATAAGGACACATGAGACGCGGCGCATGGCCTTTTTGCTCCAGACAGATTTTCGCGCCGCGGTGGCGGCAGCTGTTCCAAAACGCCCTGACTTCATTGTCGCGGCCACGCAGGATGATGACCGAATTATGCGCCAGCTCGAACACGAAATAATCGCCGGGATTTTTCACATGCGCGACAGTGCACGCATAAAGCCAAACCGATTTAAGCATCACCTGCGTGTCAAATTCGAACGCCTCGTCGCTGACATACAATTCACGCGGCAGCGTGTGGCCCTTACGGTCCTGTGCGAGCCAATCGGCTATATGGGCAAAGCGCGACACCGGCTTAGCTTCGCAGCGCGTTGTTGTCGGGGTCAAACGGCGAATCCGCGATGATCGTCGCCTTATGCCGAACGCCCAAAATCGCGATCTCAAACTCTGCTCCCGGTACTGTCAGGTCAGGGCGCACCATCGCCAACGCAAGCGACTTTCCAACGCGCCATCCATAGCCACCCGAAGTCACCCGCCCCACCAAATCAGTGCCTTGATAGATAGCTTCGGATCCCCGCGCATCGGCATCGGTCACGTCATGCACTTCCATCGTAACCAATGCGTTGGAAAAACCCTTCTCTTGCCATGCAAGCAAAGCATCGCGTCCAAAAAACGCCTGCTTCTTGAGACTGACGAACCGGTCTAATCCGCTTTCAAACGCACTATATTCGACCGACAACTCGCGCGGGATCAGCTTGTAGCTTTTCTCCAATGCCATCGACGTCATCGCACGGATACCGAATGGTTTGATGTCAAATTCAGCACCAGCCTCCATCAGCTTGTCGAAGATATAGTTCTGCATTTCAATCGGATGATGAATTTCCCAGCCAAGCTCACCGATGAAATTGACGCGCAACGCATCGACCTGCGCTAGCCCGATACTGATTTTCTTGCCGGTCAGCCAAGGGAAGGCTTGGCTGGATAGGTCCGCGTCAGTCAGCTTTGCCAATACATCCCGTGAACGCGGGCCTGCCAGCACCAGCACACCCATCGCTGTCGTCAGCCGCTCGAAAGTAACCGAGCCATCGCGCGGCATCTCCTTTTTCAGATAGTCATGATCGTGCCGCTCATAAGCCCCGGCGGAGACCAGATAATAACGTAGCGGCGCGGCTTTATACACGGTGAATTCACTACGCACGCCGCCTTTCGCCGTCAGCAAATAGGACAAAGTGACTCGCCCAACCTTTTTGGGTACTGCATTTGTCAGCAATTGATCGAGCCAACCCTCCGCCCCCGGCCCGGAAATCTCGCACTTGGCAAAGGCGCTCATATCCTGAAGGCCGACATGCTTCGTGACGTGCAGACATTCATTGCCGACATGTTCAAAATAATTGGAACGGCGAAACGACCATTTTTCGCGGATGGGCTCGTTTGGCACGACCGGATGGTTGTCGTTCAACAACACATCAGGTTTATCAAGATCAGCCTCGGTCAGCAAATAGCCTGGCGGCGCAAACCAGTTGGGCCGTTCCCAGCCGAACACGCTGCCGAACACCGCGCCCAAGGCTTTCATCCGGTCGTAACAAGGCGTGCGCCGTAATGCCCGCCCAGCTTCGCGCTCCTCATCGGGATAATGGACGGAAAAGACCTTGGCATAGGCCTCTTCGTTTTTCTCGATCAGGAAACCACGTCCGGCATAATCTCCGAAACGGCGCGGGTCGACGCCCATCATGTCGATAGTTGGTTCGCCATCGACAATCCAATGGGCCAATTGCCAACCCGCGCCGCCTGCGGCGGTGACCCCGAAACTATGGCCTTCGTTCAGCCAGAAGTTTTTGAGGCCCCATGCCGGTCCGACGATGGGCGACCCGTCGGGCGTATAGGCGATTGCGCCATTATAGATCTTCTTGATGCCAACCTCGCCAAAGGCTGGCACGCGCTTCATCGCGGCAAGGATATAGGGCTCAAGCCGTTCGAGTGCGTCGGGGAACAGTTCATATTCGCTGTTCGCCGCAGGGCCATCGATATAGCAGGCCGGTGCGCCGATTTCATATGGCCCGAGCAGCAATCCGCCCGCCTCCTCGCGCATATAATAGCTGGCGTCGGATTCGCGCAGCACGCCCATTTCGGGCAGGCCTGCCTTCTTGCGCGCCATAATCGCA
>JANLRW010000218.1:0-12840 GCA_031361925.1 Sphingomonadales bacterium | reverse complement strand
CGGCCAGCGCGAGGCCGGCAACGAGCGTAACGGTCTTCTTCTTGGTCATGAATTCACCCATCTTATGGACACCTGTTCAGTGGTTTCGAGCGTGATGCGGCGGTTTCGGTTCAGCCCTTATCCCCTAACCGTGGTAGACATTAGACAGAAACTTCACGGCCCTCAAGCGCCATTGCGCATCTCCGTAATGGTTAAACGACCGATGAACCGCGACAGTTCCGCGTGCAATGCAGCATCGATTGTGGCCATTGTCGACGGCCTCCCGAGCGCCGCAAGGCTCGTTACCGCCGAATCCGCCAGTCCGCAGGGGACTATTCCGTCAAAATGCGCAAGATTCGGCGCAACATTGATCGCGACCCCGTGAAAAGTCACCCAGCGGCGGATGCGGACGCCGATTGCGCCGATTTTTGCCTCTTGGCCGCTGCGTGTGTCGCACCAGATACCGATACGCCCTTCGGCACGGCGTGCCTCGACACCGAATCGCGCGAGCGCGGCGATCACCCATCCTTCGAGCGCGTGGACATAGCAGCGCACGTCCTTGCCGCGTTCCGCTAGGTCAAGGATGACATAGCCGACGCGCTGGCCTGGGCCGTGATAGGTGTAGCGTCCGCCGCGTCCGGTGTCGTAGACAGGGAATTGGTGGCTCAACAGTTCGGCGGGGTCGGCGCTGGTGCCGCCAGTATAGAGCGGCGGATGCTCAAGCAGCCAGATCAGTTCACGCGCGCCAGTCTCCCGGATCGCGATCTGCAAAGCCTCCATCCGCGCAAGCGCTTGCGGGTAAGCGACCTGTGCGGACGCAACTTCCCAGTCGATTTCGGTGTCTGGCGGCATGGCTGACGCCTTAGCAGATGGTTCGCCGCTTGCCAGTTCTGTTCGTGCTGCTTACGGATTAGCCAATGTTTAGGAGAAATTTGTGCCAAAGAATCTTGATTACAGCGCTGCTTGGGCCGATGCCACGGGTTTGCTAAGCGCGCACCGCGAGGCGGTGGTGGCGATTGCCGGATTTTTCCTGTTTGCGGTTAGTTGGGCATCCACCTTTCTGGTACCGGCGCCCGACGTTGAAGGCTTGGACACATTGACCGAAATACTGGCGGTTATCCAAACCCATTTTGCCGCGCACTGGATGATAATTCTGCCGGTGACGCTGATCGGTTCTTACGGCGGGTTTGCGCTATATGTGCTGTTGTCAAAACAGAATTTGCCCAAAGTCGGCGATGCGCTGACCATCGCATTATCGCGGTTCCTGCCTTATTTCGTCGCCAGCCTGATCCTTGGATGGCTGACCGTCCTTGGGCTGGCGGCATTCCTGATACCCGGGCTTTATCTGGTTGCCCGCTTTATCGCGCTGCCCACCGCGATGGCGTCTAACACGCAACTGGGCGTTGTTGGCGGGATTAAAGAGACATGGGCCGTTACCGCTGACATTGGCTGGAAGACGTTTTTTCTGCTGTTTGTGGTCGCCCTTGTGACTTGGCTAATCGCACTCGTTGTGAATATGGTAATCGGCCTGATCTGCGTTCTTGTCGCCGGGCCCGAAGGCGTGCCGCTGTTGCAAACTGGGGTCGCCGCGCTTTTGTCCACTGCCCAAGGCGTTATCCTGATCGCGCTGGTTACCGCCATTTACCGGCAGCTGAAGCCACAAATGGCTACTCAATAATCGGGATTTGCGGTGCCGCATCGCGCGGGATCAAGCCAATGAGGCGCGGGTCGGGAAAGGTCTCTTGCTCTCGCTTTGTCGCGACGAAGCCAGCCTTTTGATAAAACCCTAAGGCATTGGGGTGATCGAGCGTGCACGTATGCACTCGAATAAACCGCGTTTGCTTTTTCCAACCGAGCGTCATCGCATGGGCCATCAGCCAGCTACCATAGCCTCTGCCGGCAAGCTCGGGCACAAAACCAAAGAAATCTAGCGAGCACCAATCTGGTTCGGGATGCGTGAGTTCCAGCATTCCGACTTCGGTTTCATTTCGATCAAGTATCGCATAAACCTGCGTGATGTCGCGATGCGTGGCGGCCACAATCTCGCTGTCGCTGTTTGCAAGCCTAGAATACCAGAGCCAAGGCGCACCGACCCGCCGAAAAAGCGCGCGATATTTGTCGGGCGCTGGATTTCGCCATCTGGAAAGTTTGAGAGGTTGCTCCGCTTGAGGAGCCAGCCCGGGCCTATTGTGCATTTCCAGCACCGTCACAACCGTTGCAATATGTCCTGGCTGCACGGGTTGGGTTGCCATTAGTCCCAAGCCACTTCGGGGGGCAGGCTCATTAGGATCGCATCGACATTGCCACCGGTTTTTAGCCCGAATGTGGTGCCACGATCATAAACGAGGTTGAATTCGGCATATAGCCCGCGCCAGAGCCTTTGCGCCTGCTTTTCTTCGGGCGAAAATGGCTGGTCCATCCGCCGCCGCACCAGCTTGGGGAAGATGTCGAGAAACGCCTCCCCGACGTCACGGGTCAGCGCAAAATTCTGTTCAAACAACGCATCGCTGCTGTTTTCGAGATGATCGTAAAATATCCCGCCGACGCCGCGGTGGACGCCCCGGTGCGGTATCCAGAAATACTCCTCAGCCCATTTTTTATATCGCTCATACACGTCTGGCCCATAAGGTGCACATGCGGCACGAAGGCGCGCATGAAAGTCGGCAGTATCATCGTCATACACGATAGGCGGGTTCAGATCGGCACCACCGCCGAACCAGTCCTTCGTTGTTACCAGATAACGCGTGTTCATATGCACTGCAGGCACATGCGGGTTTGCCATATGCGCAACCAGGCTGATGCCCGTCGCAAAAAAGCTGGGATCTTCGGCGGCACCGAACATGCTTTGGGCAAATTCGGGGTTAAAGCTGCCGCCGACGGTCGAGACATTGACTCCGACCTTTTCAAAGACCTTGCCTTTCATCACCCCGCGCACACCGCCGCCGCCTGGCGATCCGTCATGATCGACGCGGCCCCACGGCAGATATTCGAAGCTTGCGTCAGAACCCGTCTCGCGCTCGATTTCCTCAAATGCAGCGCAAATCCGGGTGCGCAGCGCTTCGAACCAGTCGCGCGCGGCTTGCTGGCGGATATTCAACACTAACGTCACGCGCTTACTCCCGGGAACTGATGGGTCTGTCTTAACCCTTCGGCCAAAGCGATGCCAGCCGACACCGAAATGTTCAAGGACCGAAATCCACTGGCCATCGGAATAGTGACGCGCGCATCAGCGCGCTCGTGGACTGCGGCAGGCGCGCCATTACTCTCTGAACCCATCAGAATGATGTCGCTAGCGAAGAAGGCAAATGACGGCAGGGCGGTCGCGGCCTTGCTCGACATCAGGACGATGCGCGCTTCACCGACCGATGCCAAAAACGCATCCCAGTCGACGTGGCGTGTAATCTGTGCTTGTGCCGCGTAGTCCATCCCAGCGCGCTTCAGGGCGCGTTCGGAAAAGGCAAAGCCGCACGGCTCGATGATATCGCACGGTACGCCAAAACAGGCTGCTGTCCGCAACACCGCGCCAACATTTCCGGCAATATCAGGTTGGTAAAGTGCAATGCGCATATAGAAACCTGCATTTAAAGAAGATTTTGTGAGGACTAGCCGTTACGTGCCGGTCATGGCAACCAAGCCCGTCCTGTCAGTCATCATGAGCGTTTACAACGGCGCGCGCTATCTTGACGCCGCGATTCAGTCAATTCTGGCGCAGAATTTTGCCGACTTTGAATTTTTGATTATCAATGACGGCTCGGCGGACGGTAGTAGGGAACTGTTGCAAAAACTTGCACAAACAGACCGCCGTATTACGCTTATTAACAGAGAAAATAGAGGGTTGGTCGCCAGTCTGAACGAGTTGATCGCGTTGGCTAAAGCGCCGTTGTTGGCGCGTATGGACTGTGACGATATTGCGCTTCCCAATCGCTTCTCACTGCAAATCGCCTTTATGAACAATTCCCCGGAAATCGGGATATCCGGCACAAACACCTATGATCTAAATGAAGACGGGGGGATAATTATTGCCGAAGAGAGCTATCCGCTGACCCCTGCCGAAACACAAATATCCCTGCAAAACGGCCCGCCGTTATGCCACCCGTCGGTCGTTATGCGCACCGATTTGATCCGCCAGCTTGGTGGCTACCGCGCGGCATTTCGTCATGCCGAAGATTATGATCTCTGGCTGCGTGCATCACGGTCAACGTTGATCTCCAACATTCCTGAAGCCTTATTGCTCTATCGTCGGTCCAATAGCCAAGTTAGCCGCAAACATGCAGTTGAACAGGCGAAAGCCGCTGCCATTGCGTGGTTCGACCATGTGCATTGTTTAGGCGGCGGTCAAAGTCCGTTCGATACAGCCGTGACTTTACCTGCGCTCGGAAAATTAGACGGGGTTTTCGGCGCAAAAGGCGTTGGTGCGGGCGCGCGAAAACGAATGGTTGAGCGACTACGTTACTCGCCGGAATATCTGGCCAGCCCCGATTTCATGTTGATGATTGACCAAGTGAAGAGCGGCGAGGGATTTGATGGCGCGGCCCGAACGGTGTTACGGCTTGGCCGGATAGGCGAAATAAAGCGTGCTTCGGTGTTGGCTTTGTCGATATTCAGATCATTGTTAAATCGTTCTTAAAAAACGATTATTTACCAAGTTTAACATTTCAGTTCGGTGACGTCCCATGCTGGCACAGGGCGAAAAT
The DNA here is from genome assembly GCA_031361925.1 of Sphingomonadales bacterium. Lineage (GTDB taxonomy): Bacteria > Pseudomonadota > Alphaproteobacteria > Sphingomonadales > Sphingomonadaceae > Sphingorhabdus_B. Next base: position 8,167 of record JANLRW010000218.1, on the reverse strand, counting down.
CACTCGCGCGGGCAGGTCATATTTCATGTAAGCGCTATGTTCGGATTTAGTCAACCAACATGCAAAGCGCTTAATGATCCACGAGCCCATCAATGAAGCGATTGTCAAACGGCCCCGCGCCGAGCGTCGTGCGGTGCGCACGAAGCTGATTGGGACGCGCGAGATCATATTGGTGGTATTGGCGTTCGCGCTGCTCGCAATCGTGCCATCGGTCGCACAGATCGCGCCGTTCGGTCGAATCGAAGGCGGACCGGGGCAGCCCACCATGAAGTGGGATGCCGAGTTTCCGGCTGAAAATTTCCCTGGTTCGGCCTTTTACTTTCTCGATTCCGACTTCTCGATACCGCCCGTCAGTGCCGATGTGGCAATGACCCCGGGGACGGGCAGTGCCGATGTGTTGACCGGCGAACTGCCCAATGAAGAGGCGCTCCCCATTGATGCCGCAAGCGGCGCTGCTCGGCCATTTGTCATGCGGGCGGGCTCGGTCGACCATTCGCGCGCGCTGAAATGCCTGACTGATGCAATTTATTACGAGGCGGCCAACGAGCCTGACGCAGGGCAGCGCGCAGTCGCTCAGGTCATATTGAACCGGATGCGCCATCCGACCTATCCGAACAGTGTGTGCGGCGTGATCTATCAAGGTTCTGAACGGCGCACCGGTTGTCAGTTCAGCTATAGCTGTGATGGTTCAATGGCACGTATTCCGGCGCGTCCGGCATGGCTGCGTGCACAGCGCGTTGCAGCTATGGCGCTTGCTGGATCGGTCTACGCGCCGGTCGGCATGGCGACGCATTACCATGCGACCTACGTCTATCCTTATTGGGCACCGAGCCTCAATTTCGTCGGCACAATCGGGGCGCACCGTTTCTATAGCTGGAAAGGCAGCGCCGGTCGGCTTTCGGCGTTTTACCGAGGCCATGTCGGACGCGAGCCGTTTCCGGGACCCAAACCACGCGCTTGGACGCCTGACACAACGCCTGTGCTCGACCCCATCCAGTTGCAGAAACGTTATGAACGCGAATTTGCCTCTGCCAGGCTAAAAGCCGAGGCCGAAGCGCGGCTGGTAGCACCCTATATACCCGCGCCATATGCCGACATCACGCCTGTTCGTCAGCGTGCAGCGACAAGATACGCCGCGCCCGATTATTCAAGCAGCGCACGCAAAAATGGCGGTGAGGCTGCTTATGGTGGTGAGAATCTGCCGCAAGCGACCAACATCAAACCCGAATATCAGGGCAGCGGCAGCTGGAAAAAGCAGCCAACCGGCTAAAGCTTCCGGCATACCCGCCGTTAATTCATTCGAGCGGGACGATGCTGTTCCAAAGCGCGGCGCGAGCTGCGGATCTGGTCCATCGGGAGCAGTTGAAAACCGCTTACGCTATGTTGGTCGATCATGACGACTGCCAATATCGCATCGGCCCCTGGTGATCCCACATCCTCACCGGGGGCCGATTTTTATGCCGCCAAGATCAGCGTCGCGCGCAGCCCACCTTCTGCGCGATTTTCCAACAGCACATCGCCGTGATGCGCGCGCGCGATCGCCCGGGCTATCGTCAGCCCAAGCCCCGACCCGCCAGTCGCTCTGCTACGCGAGGTTTCGGAACGGGCAAATGGTTCGAACATTGAATCAATCAAATCGGGCGCAATGCCGGGGCCGTTGTCTTCGATAATAATGCGCAACTGGCCGGGCAGGTGCTGCACCGAAATCGCCGCACCCGTGCCGTAGGCAATCGCGTTGCCGATCAGGTTGCGAAGCGCGCGGCGCAGCAGCACTGGCCGCACGTCGGCGACAATCCGCGTCTCCGGTTCGGTCAGCTGGGCTTGCGGATATTCATCGACTATCGAGCCCACCAGCGCACCGATATCAGTCTTCTGGCTGGCCTCACCGGACTTGCCGAGCCGCGCGAGTGTCAGGATATCGTCGAGAATTGTTGCCATCTCGTCGATGGTGGCCGCCATCTTCTCGCGCTCGGCATCGTCCTCGACCGACTCAATCCGCACGCGGAGTGCCGCCAGCGGAGTTTTGAGGTCGTGACCGATCGCACCCAGCATGACGTCTTTTTCGCCCAGCAAAATGGAGACGCGCGACTGCATGGCGTTGAATGAAACGATAAGCTGTCGGATATCGCTAGGGCCGTTGGGCTCCATTGGCTGTATTTCTCCGGCCAGACCCACCCGCTCGACGCGATCGTTGAGACGAGCCAGTGGTTTTGCAATCCGCCGTGCGACCAGCGCCAGTGGAATCATCACCGCCGCGTAGAGCAGCAGCGTTTGGATCAGCAGCGCGATGATTGATGCAGTGTCAGTCGGCCTGACCAGACCGGTCGCGTTTATCCAGCGACCATCGGGCAATTGCGCTGAAAATAGCACGGCGTGGCGTGGTATCGGTTGATTGGGCTTTCGCAACCGCGCGGCATTCCAACGCCGCATTTGAGGATCGCGCAGTTCCGTAGGCAGTAGCATGATCGAGCCGACTGACAGGTGCACGTCGCGCAATTCGATGTCACCCTGAGCGAGGAAATCGCGCGCACGGCCTGTGATGTCATCTTGTGGTTCAAACTGCGCGATTTCGAGCGGCGCTTTTCCAATGATGATGGAAACGGGCGGGCCGCGCCGACGCTGACGGCTGTCACGGTCCGGCTTTCTCCACGCATCGTTGCTACCGATGGCAATACCGGTCGCTTCTTCGCGCTCGATATGGTTCGCAACGCGCGTGACGATCATTGTTGATGTTTCGGTAACCGAGCGCCCCCGTGTTCCCGAAAACAACATCGCAGCGCTAAACGCTTGCGCCACAAACAGCGCAAGCGCGGCGACCAAAAGGATCTGACCATACAGACTTTTTGGCCAGAGATATCGTCCCACGCGGCTCATCACAGCCGCCTGACCTCGGTCGAAAAGCGGTAACCTCCGCCCCAAATTGTCTTGATATGCTGCGGGTCTTTGGCATCTACCTCGATCTTGCGGCGCAGGCGGCTTACTTGATTGTCGATGGCGCGGTCGAACGGCCCGCCTTCTCGCCCGCGTGTCAGGTCTAGCAATTGATCACGGGTCAACACTTGGCCCGCGCGTTCGATTAGCGCCTCGAGCATCCTGTATTCGCCCGACGAGAGTGAGATCAGCACACTTTCTGGATCATGCAATGTCTGCTCGACTGTACTGAGCGTCCATCCGGCAAAGTTATAGCTGTCGCCGCTGCCGCCAACCTTTGGCAGCCCCGACGAAACCCGCCGCAGCACCACTTTGATGCGCGCCACCAGTTCACGCGGGGAGAACGGTTTGACGACATAATCATCGGCGCCGATTTCAAGGCCGATAATGCGGTCGGTCTCTTCGGACTTCGCGGTGAGCAAGATTACCGGCGGCCCGTCATTGGCGGCAATATGGCGGCACAGGCTGAGGCCGTCTTCGCCGGGCATCATGATGTCGAGCAGAACAAGGTCGATATCGTAAGCAAGCAAAGCCGAGCGCGCCATCGATGCGTCAGCCGCGTCGGTCACTCGAAAACCCTGAAGTTCGAGATATTTGCTGAGCGGATCGCGGATCGACGCTTCATCGTCGACGAGCAGCAGATGTTGGCGGGTCTTGTTCATGTGACGATACTATCTGGCGATTACGGATGGATTGGCAAATAAAAATGGCCGGAGGCATCGGTTTGACGCCACCGGCCAAGGTATGACGCGGTCAAAAAGGGGAGGGGAAAGACCGCGCCAGCAAAGCTCTTAAGTCGCGTCAGCTGGAGCTACCGGGCGATTGCTCCATTTGCCATCACGTTTTTCGGCGCGTTGGGCTTTACGCTCTTCGGCTGAAATCGAACCGTCGTTGTTCGTGTCGGCGGCGGCAAAGCGTGCTTCGGCAGCATTTCGGAATTCCGTCTTTGTGACCGACTTGTCGCCGTTGGTATCGGCCATAGCCAGCATCTTCATGCCACCGCGTCCGCCCATGCGATGCCCGTCATGGCCGCCGCGGCCTCTGCGCTCACTGCGCATTTCGCGGCGATCTTCGCGCTTATCCATCCGGGCTTCATGCGCTACAACAAATTCCGCCTCATTGATTGAGCCGTTTCTATCACCGTCCATTTCGGCAAAATGCTCTTTCACCTTGGCCACGCGGTCCGCTTGGTTTAGCGTGCCGTCATTGTTGACGTCCATCTTGGCAAACATTTCATCGGCTTTCGCCAAAGCATCGGCCTTGGTCACGCCACCGGCCGTCATGCCGGGCGCAGCATAAAGCGCAGCCGAAGTCAGCGACGCTGCCAGCAGCGCAGAAAATATTTTGGTCTTGTTCATTGTCTTGTTCCTTGGTCAATTCGGCCGGCTGGGCACCGGATGAACAGCGTATAGGAACCATATGTCGCAGCACTTTGTCAGCGCAACAGCTGCTTTGTCGCAAAGTGTATCAGCGATGGCGGCTATTCATGTGAGAGAAAACTGTAGAGCACGCAAGGGAGCGCCGCAGGCGAACGGGACGTGACGACTTACGGTGATGAGGCTAATTGACCGTTTGCGATTACATCGCGTTTGGTAATCGCAAGATACGACACCAAACTTACGATGACCGCTAAAAATACTGCGCTGGTCCCCACTGTGCCAAGCCCCAAGCCACCGTTGGATATCGGCTGGGACAGGAGGTCTCCGCATGACGCGCCTAACGGTCGCGTCAACACATATGCAATCCAAAATGTCCAGATCGCGTTTAGCTTCAACGTGTAATGAGCAAGCGTAATAGCCGCAATGATCCCTGCAAAGATTAGCGCGGAGATGCCGTAACCCAGCGCCAGCTGCTCGGCGACAAGATCTCCCGCGGCAGTCCCGAGGGCGAAGGTGAAGAGGATGGTGAGCCAGTAAAATATTTCACGGCGGGTTGTGAAGATTGAGTGGATCGAGAGCGTTTTTTCGCTGGCATACCAACCAACGAATGTGGCGATCAAAGCTATGCTGAACATTGCCGTAGTTGTGGTCAATGCGACGCCAAAATTGTCAGTGAGATTATCGGTAATGAGAGTTCCAAAAATACTCAGGAAAACGACAGTGAGCCAATATACGCAAGGCGTGTAGCGCTGGGTAATGAGCTGGAAAATGAGCGCGCCTACCAGCAGCACCCCCATTAAAGCGGAGGTTTTTGTTAGACCAATATGTAGATTGAAAATCAGGAAATCCGCAGCTGTCTCGCCGACGGTTGTAGCCATGATTTTGATGATCCAGAAAATGAGGGTGACTTCCGGCACCTTGCTCAGCATTGCTCGTCCCGCGACAGTTGGATGTTCATTCATACCAAAATCCCAAAAATATGGACTATGAAGCGGCTGTTCCCGCAGCAACTGCCTGCCGCTATTTTATGTCGCCTGCTGCAATTGATACCGTATGCCATAGCCGACATGGTCAGATAGCATGGTTCCGTCTCGTTCCCTGCCGAATGGAATTTCAAACTTTGTCGCGGTTAAATGGCTTCGCGTGCCTGACGCAAAAAATTGCCAATCGCGGCCTCGCACAACCACGTAGTTCGCGAGATTATCGATCTTTTTGCCTTGTAGGATTCCGGCAGCCATACATGTTTGGAGTGCACTGCGGACGCGCAATGCTGACCATTTTGTTGTTCCTTCGTCTAGCAGGTAACGACGCCGCGCGGTCGAACTGGCGTTGAAGTCACCTGCAAAAACAATAGGCAAATTAGGATCATGGTTGGCAGACAAAAACGCGTCAATCGCCGCTACTTGCAGACGGTAAGCATAAAGCGAACGGGAATGCGGAACACGGGCTCCGCGCTTGGAATTCATGTGCGTTGTGGCGATGGTGACCGGTGTGTCGCTGCCGGGTATGGCAACCGTGACCAATAATACGCCCTTGTTAGCAAGGCAATCATATCCAGCGCAGGCAAACGCAGGAAACGCGGCGCGCTTGACCGATAGGATTGGATAATCCGATGCGATTTGCAGCCCGCTATCAATCGATTTGCCGCTTGTTTCGCCTTTGAAAAAACTTGCTGCCTCGACAAAGCGTAAGTCCTTCTTCTCGGGCTTCTTGACGTTGATCATGTTTTTGGAAGGGCCGTTCGCGAGATAGCGATACCCACTTCTGCGGGCGATCTGCTTCGCGCGCTCGGTGAATGCCTCCTGCAAAACAATGATATGGGGCTGAGCGTTCTCTTTGCGGAGCGCCGAAAGACGCGTTTCGATTTTTTCAAACGCGGCGTCGCGGTTTCTGGCAATTGGCCAGGGCAGGCCTTTAACATTATATGTCATCACCAACAGCGACACGTTATTAGCGGGGGCAGCAAATGCTGCGCTGCTGACCGTGGCGATAAAACAAGCGGCAAGTGCCAGCTTTGAGACTTTTACCAGTATCGACACAAATGTCCTCCGATGTGGGTGTGAAAACATGACGGCGCGTCCGACGAAAATCCGCACTTCGAATTTTCTTGTGCGGATGTCGGCTGCTGTTGGCGTCTTAATCTTTGAGCGCGGTACTGACCGCGGCACCTTAGGATGCGGGGATGGGCGATGAACCGAGCAAGCATTATCATCACCGCGCTGGCGGTTGTGACGGCCATTCTGCCACTAGACGCGCACGCAAAGGACCAGCGGTCAGTCGGAGCACAGGAGCAAATCGCCAGATCGGGGCTTGTAACTGCCCCGTTTAGCTTTCGTTTGGTTGATAATGCCGCGACCATCAAAAAGCGTTCGATGTCGCATGATTGGCAAGACGGTTCGCTGACGGTGAACATCATGCGCGCCAAATCACTGCGTAGGTTAAATGACCTGCCATCGCCCAATTTCAACCGCTATTCAGTCATGGCAACCGATATAGGGATGGTTCGGGAAGTCAGCGGGCGTGACAGCGTTTCAGCCGGGTTGTCCTATGCGCTCGAATACCGCCGCCCGAGTATCAACATTGCGGCACATAACATTTACCGGACTGGCAATATGGCTGCGACTTTGGGCTGGACGCGTGATTCCGCATTTCGTCTTAGTGCCAGCATCTTTGCTACGAAACCGGTAACACGGCGAAGTGCGCCCGAGCGGCTCGTCGAAATTGCGGGTGGAGCGCCGTTGTCGGCCCAAGGGGTCTCGCTAACCGCAAGCTTTAGCCCGGTTCGTGATCTGGCGACCATAAGCTACGGCATAGATCTAGCAAGCCACCGGCTATCGCAGAGCGATGCTGCTATGTTCGGCGCATCTTCTCGACAAAGCGATGCCCGGTTGGGGCTCTTCCTTCGAAAGTCATTTTGACCGGTGCCCGCCGAAATGCCTGCGCTGCATCCGCCGAAGAAGATTCTTTTGTTCACATATATGTTAAGTCAGGGTGGAACTGACCGGGTTACAGCCATATTGGCACGCTGCTATGCCGAGGCTGGTTTCGATGTAGAGATACTGGTTCTGTGTCGCGGTGGACAGGCGCAGCCGCTGCTGTCCAACATGATCGGACCGGTAGTGCGCGTTAGCTACATCAGCAGCCGACCGACGTGGCGCACATTCGACTTGTTGCGATTGTTTCCTGCAATCATCCGACATTTGAAGGTAGCAGACCCCGATGTCCTTATTTCAACCGCAAATAACACCGCCTGGATCTGTGCTGCAGCGCGCAAACTAGGAGCGATCGTCAAAACGCAACTGGTACTCAAAACAACCAATCCGATAGTCGGCTCACGTCACCGTGGACTGGTTCAAAAATTGCGGCACTGGGGTTATGTCCGCGCCTTTGCCAGTGCCGCAGCGGTTTGGACTTTGAGCGAAGCGGAAACGGCCCAGCTAAGGACTGCCTATCCAGATGCGGCATCTCGTATCAGGACCGTGGTCAATCCCTATGTCACCGACAAGATGCTGGCAGCAACAACGCCGGTAGCCAACCTTGACCCGCACCGCGTTGTTTTAGGCGTCGGACGGCTTGTCGCCCAGAAACGCTTTGACCTGCTGATCAGAGCCTTTGCGCTCATCAAACACCTCAATGCACAGCTTGTGATCCTGGGCGATGGCGTCGAGCGTGCCAACTTGTTGCGCTTGGTTGCTGCTCTGGGTCTCTCAGACCGCGTGACGCTGCAAGGTTTTGTGTCCGATGTCGCCGAGCAGTACCGCCGGGCGGACCTGTTCGTCCTGACCTCACGCTATGAAGGACTGCCTGCCGTGGTTTTGGAAGCAATGGCGGCCAATTGCCCCGTGTTAAGCACAGAC
>JANLRW010000208.1:0-7386 GCA_031361925.1 Sphingomonadales bacterium | reverse complement strand
TAAAACTGTCCAAATTATTTGACAATTAAAACTGTTCGGATAATTTGACACCTGAGAGAGTCTCTATCGCTTGAAAATGCGAAAAGAGACCGCGGGAGATGACACGGTTTTGCAAAGTTCAGCCATCCTTTTTAATGCACCGGGCAGCGTGGAAATGCGCTCACTCGCATTGAATGCGATGGAATCGGGCGATGTGCTGGTGGAAATCCAATATAGCGGAATCAGCACTGGCACCGAAAAGCTGCTGTGGACCGGCCAGATGCCGAGCTTTCCCGGCATGGGATATCCGCTGGTGCCGGGTTACGAATCGGTCGGGCGAATAGTTGACGCCGGTGCCGACCATCAGGACCGGATTGGCGAATGGGTTTTTGTCCCCGGCGCGAATTGCTACCGCGATGCGCGCGGATTGTTCGGCGGGGCGTCGCGCAAGGTGATCGTAGCTTCGGCGCGGGCGATGCCGGTCGCCGAAAAGCTGGCCGAACAAGGCATTTTATATGCACTCGCCGCAACCGCGCTTCATGCGATCTGCCACGGCGAAGCACCGCAATTGATTATCGGTCACGGTGTGCTGGGGCGGCTGCTGGCGCGTCTGACTATCGCAGCGGGTGCCGACGCACCGGTGGTATGGGATACCGACCGTTCGCGGCAGTCCGGTGCCAGCGGTTATCAGGTCGTGCATCCAGATGATGACGACCGGCACGATTATAGCCACATCTATGATGTAAGCGGTGATGCTTCATCAATAGGTGCCTTCATCGCCCGGTTGGCCAAGGGCGGCGAACTGGTATTGGCGGGCTTTTACAGCCAGCCGATCAGCTTTGCCTTCCCGCCGGCTTTCCAGCGCGAAGCCCGCATCCGCATCGCCGCCGAATGGCAGCCAGAGGATTTGCAGTCGGTCCACGCGTTGATCGAAACCGGCGCACTCGACCTTTCGGGTTTGATTACCGCTATCGAACCCGCCGCCAATGCGCAGGCGGCTTACCCGCAAGCCTTTGAAAACCCCGATTGCCTAAAAATGGTTCTCGACTGGAGAGATTGCCAATGAGCGTGCTCGACATAGACGCCCTTCGTAACGAGGCGAGCATCGAACCCGATCCGGTGCCGACCGGCGAGGTCACCAAAGAAACGCAGATCATCGCGATCTACGGCAAGGGCGGCAGCGGCAAAAGTTTTGCGCTCGCCAACCTGTCCTACATGATGGCGCAGCAGGGCAAGCGTGTGCTGCTGATCGGTTGCGATCCGAAGTCGGACACCACCAGCCTGCTGTTTGGCGGTCGGTCAACGCCGACGATTATCGAAACCTCTTCGGCCAAAAAACTGGCGGGTGAGGAAATCAGCATCGAGGATGTCTGCTTCCAGCGCGACGGTGTGTTCGCCATGGAGCTCGGTGGACCTGAAGTCGGACGCGGCTGCGGCGGGCGCGGGATTATTCACGGCTTCGAAACGCTGGAGAAGCTTGGGTTCCATGACTGGGGCTTTGACTATGTCCTGCTCGATTTCCTCGGTGATGTGGTCTGCGGCGGCTTCGGCCTGCCGATAGCGCGCGACATGTGCCAGAAGGTGATCGTGGTTGCGTCGAACGATTTGCAATCGCTTTATGTTGCCAACAATGTCTGCAAGGCAGTCGAATATTTCCGCAAGATGGGCGGAAATGTCGGTGTGGCGGGGATGATCCTCAACAAGGACGACGGCACGGGCGAGGCCAATGCCTTTGCCGAAGCCGTCGGCATCCCGGTGCTGTGCGCGATTCCTGCCAACGAGGACATCCGTAAGAAGTCTGCGAACTACCAGATCATCGGCAAACCCGGCGGGCAATGGGCTTCGCTGTTCGAGGAGCTGGCGATCAACGTTGCCGAGGCCCCACCGCTTCGCCCCAACCCGCTCGATCAGGACGGATTGCTCGGGCTGTTCAGCGCCGACATCACCGGCGCGGATTTCACGCTGCATCCTGCGACGCAGGCCGACATGCGCGGCGGCACGTACGAGACGAAGCCATCGCTCGAAGTGATTTATGATGAGGTCTGATGCGTGACTGATTTGACGGCCTTGCCCACCGAAGATCGTGCGCGTGATCGCATCGACCTTGCTGGCGCTGGCGGCGGTTGCTCGTCCAAGGACACGATGCGCGACGCCGCGAAGAAGGCGGGCAAGACCGAAATACTCGACCAATATGCCAAGGACTATCCGCTTGGCCCGCACGACCAGCCGCAGTCGATGTGCCCGGCATTCGGTAGCTTGCGCGTCGGCCTTCGGATGCGCCGCACGGCGACGATCCTCTCGGGTTCCGCTTGCTGCGTCTATGGTCTCACCTTCACCTCGCATTTCTACGGCGCGCGGCGCAGCGTCGGTTATGTCCCGTTCAGCTCGGAAACGCTGGTCACCGGCAAGCTGTTCGAGGATATCAAGGAAGCTGTCGAGCTGATGGCTGATCCCGAAAAATACGACACCATCGTCGTCACCAACCTGTGCGTGCCGACGGCGAGCGGAGTGCCGCTGCGGTTGCTCCCCGACTCGATCAACGGTGTCCGCATCATCGGCATCGACGTTCCAGGCTTTGGCATCCCGACCCATGCCGAGGCCAAAGACGTGCTGGCTGGCGCGATGCTCAATTACGCGCGCAAAGAGGCCGAGCAAGGTCCGGTTGCGGCACCATCGGCATTGGCTGACAAGCCGACTGTTACTTTGCTGGGCGAGATGTTCCCCGTCGATCCGATGGGCATCGGTCATATGCTCGAGCCATTGGGCTTGGCGGCAGGACCCGTTGTGCCGACCCGCGAATGGCGCGAGCTTTATGCCGCACTCGACGGCGCGGTGATCGCCGCCATCCATCCATTTTACACCGCCAGCGTTCGCGAATTTGAAGCGGCGGGCCGTAAGGTCGTCGGCTCTGCTCCGGTCGGACGTGACGGGACAGCGGCGTGGCTCAAGGCCATCGGCGAAGCAACCGGCGCGAGTGCGGACCAGATTGCCGCTGCGCAAAATGCCGTACTGCCAGCCATCGACAGCGCGCTGAAGGCAAAGCCAATCAGCGGACGGATCACTGTATCAGGCTATGAAGGTTCCGAACTGCTGGTCGCGCGGTTGCTGATCGAAAGCGGTGCGGATGTGCCATATGTCGGCACCGCTTGCCCCAAGACAAAATGGTCCGAACCAGACCGCGAATGGCTCGAAGCCAAGGGGGTGCGCGTCAACTACCGCGCCAGCCTAGAAGACGACATCAGGGCGGTCGAAGAATTCGGCCCCGACCTTGCCATCGGCACCACACCCGTGGTCCAGCACGCCAAGGCGAAAGCCATTCCGGCGCTCTATTTCACTAACCTGATTTCTGCGCGGCCCCTGATGGGTGCGGCGGGTGCTGGTAGCCTAGCGCAAGTCGTCAACGGCGCAATTGGTAACAAGGCGCGGTTCGACAAGATGCAGGCTTTCTTTGAAGGTGTCGGCAACGGATACACCGCTGGCATCTGGGAAGATACGCCCGTCGATCAGCCCAAGTTCAAAGCAAAATATGCCGCACAAAATGCGCTCGCCGCAAAGGCTGCGGAGGCGATTGGCTCATGACGTTGATCATCGATCATGACCGGGCAGGCGGATACTGGGGCGCGGTTTACGCGTTCACCGCAGTCAAGGGCTTGCAGGTCATCATCGACGGTCCGGTTGGCTGCGAAAATCTGCCGGTGACGTCGGTGCTGCATTATACCGACGGCCTGCCGCCGCATGAATTGCCAATCGTCGTGACCGGGCTGGGTGAGGACGAATTGGCCAAGACCGGGACGGAAGGTGCGATGAAGCGCGCCTGGAAAACGCTCGATGCGGATCTGCCCGCTGTGGTCGTGACCGGCTCGATTGCTGAAATGATCGGCGGCGGGGTGACGCCCGAAGGCACCAACATCAAACGCTTCCTGCCGCGCACCATCGACGAGGATCAATGGCAGTCCGAAGACCGGGCGCTGTCCTGGTTGTGGACCGAATTCGGGCCGAAGAAAGTCCACGCGCCGTCGATTTTGAAGGAGGGCGATAAGCCCAAGGTCAATATCATCGGCCCATCCTACGGCATGTTCAACATGCCAAGCGACCTCGCCGAAATCCGGCGGCTGATCGAAGGCATCGGCGCCGAGGTCAATATGGTGTTCCCATTGGGCAGCCACCTTGCCGACATCCACAAGCTCGCGCACGCATCGGTCAATGTCTGCATGTACCGCGAATTCGGCCGCAACCTGTGCGAGCTGCTCGAACGGCCCTATTTGCAGGCACCCATCGGCCTCGATTCAACCACCAGATTCCTGCGCCAATTGGGCGAAATGGCGGGGCTCGATCCCGAACCGTTCATCGAAAAAGAAAAGCACACGACGATCAAACCCTTGTGGGATCTGTGGCGCTCGGTGACGCAGGATTTCTTCGGCACCGCCAGCTTCGGCATCGTCGCCAACGAAACCTATGCGCGCGGCATCCGCAAATTCCTCGAAGACGATATGGGCCTTCCCTGCAACTTTGCTGTCGGCCGCACCGCCGGGGTCAAGACCGACAATCACAATGTCCGCGAGATGATCGCAACCAACCCGCCGCTGGTCATCTTCGGCAGCTATAACGAACGCATGTATATGGCCGAAACCGGCGCGCGCGGGATTTTCATTCCGGCCAGCTTCCCCGGCGCCGCCATCCGCCGCCATACCGGCACGCCTTATATGGGCTATTCGGGCGCGACCTATCTGGTGCAGGAAGTGTGCAACGCTTTGTTCGATGCGCTGTTCCATATCCTGCCGCTGTCGACGCAAATGGATGCTGGCGCAGCAACCCCGTCGCGGCGTGAAATATCGCTGCAATGGGACCGCGATGCGAAAGAAAAGCTCGATTTTATTGTCGAAGCGCAGCCTGTGCTCGTTCGCATTTCCGCCGCCAAAAACTTGCGCGACGCCGCCGAACGCGGTGCGCGGGCGGCTGGCGAGGCGCATGTTTCGGCCGACCGTCTGGCCGCCACAATGTTACAGGGAGCGGGCGCATGAGCCGTCGCTTCCCACAAATTCGTCCGGTGCAAACCGGATGTCCGCAACCTTGGCAGCAATACGTGCTGCAAGGCAACCGCCCGGAAGAACAGCGGCTCGCTGCTCGATTGGGGCTTAATTGGAGTAGGGAATATGAGCGATAACGAACGCTTTGGTCCCGGGGCTTATTTGACTCCGGAAGAGGCTAAGGAATTTCACAAGATTTTTGTGAGCAGCTTCATCATTTTCACCATCATCGCGATTGTAGCGCATGTGTTGGTGTGGATGTGGAGGCCGTGGCTTCCTAGCGTCGATGGCTATGCCATGCTGAACGACACGGCGCAGCTTGCCAGCGCAACCATCACAACATTTTTAGCATAAGGAGGCGGTATCATGTGGAGACTTTGGCTAATATTTGATCCGCGCAGGACACTGGTTGCTTTGGCAATGTTCTTGTTTGTTCTGGCGTTGTTGATCCATTTCATCCTGTTGAGCACTGATCGCTTCAACTGGATCGAAGGTCCAGCGGTTGCACCGGCTGCTGCCGTTGCAGCTCCGGCTGCCGCGCCTGCCGCTGCTCCGGCGGCGGTCCCGGCCACCTGACCTGAACCCAAGCCCCAATGAGGAATGTGGCACGGTTGTGCCGCGTTCCTCGCGGGGGGAGAATAAATCTATCATCAGGTTGCTCACCATATCGGTGGCAGGGCGAAGATGCTCTGTCGGGTGGGCAGTAGGGGATGTGCTATGTCGCTGTTAAGTTTTGAGAGAAAATATCGTGTCCGTGGCGGCACGCTGATTGGCGGGGATCTTTTCGATTTCTGGATCGGGCCCTTTTATGTCGGCTTTTTCGGCGTCATTTCGGCGATATGCGCATTGTTGGGAACGGCGTTGATTCTCTATGCGGCCTCGCTTGGGCCGACGTGGAATCCGTGGCTGATCTCGATCAACCCGCCTGATGTCAGTTATGGCCTGGGCCTTGCTCCGTTAAAAGCGGGCGGGTTCTGGCAGATTATAACGATGTGCGCGATCGGTTCGTTCATTTCATGGGCGCTGCGCGAGGTCGAAATTTGCCGGAAACTGGGCATGGGCTATCACGTGCCGATTGCGTTCGGCTTTGCGATCCTTGCCTATATGACGCTCGTCGTGTTCCGGCCGTTCCTGCTCGGTGCATGGGGCTATGGCTTCCCTTACGGAATTTTCAGCCACTTGGACTGGGTGTCGAACACCGGTTATCAATATGTGAATTTCCACTATAATCCAGCGCATATGATTGCGGTGTCGTTCTTCTTTACGACCACCTTTGCGCTCGCGCTGCACGGTGCGCTGATCCTGTCGGCGGTCAATCCGATGAAGGGCGAAAACGTCAAAACGCCCGAATATGAAGATACCTTCTTCCGCGATTTCATCGGCTATTCGGTCGGCACCATCGGCATCCACCGGCTCGGGCTGTTTCTGGCGCTCAACGCCGGTTTCTGGAGCGCGGTGTGCATCATCATTGCCGGACCACTTTATGCAGGCGGCTGGCCTGAATGGTGGGAATGGTGGCGCAACATTCCAATCTGGTCTTAATGGGAGGGTAAAGAAATGGCACGATATCAGAACATATTTACCCAAGTGCAGTTGGTGCACGCACCCGAAATGGGGATGCCGCTTGCTCCCGGGGACGAACGCCGCATCGCGATGACCGGTGCCAGCTATTGGATGGGCAAATTCGGTCAGGCGCAGATCGGCCCGATCTATCTCGGCTGGCTGGGCCTTGCATCCTTGCTGTTCGGATTTTTCGCAATCGAGATAATCGGGTTCAATATGGCCGCTTCGGTCAATTGGAATCCGGTCGAATTTGTCCGTCAGTTCTTCTGGCTGACGCTGAACCCTCCGGGACCAGAGCATGGCTTTTCGCCCTTTGTCCCGCTGAAAGAGGGTGGCTGGTGGATCATGGCCGGGTTCTTCCTGACGCTATCCATCTTATTGTGGTGGGCACGCGGTTATCGCCGCGCACGCGCGCTTGGTATGGGCACACATGTGTCCTGGGCATTTGCGGCGGCCATCTGGCTGTTCCTGGTTCTTGGTTTCATTCGCCCGTTTTTCATGGGCCAATGGTCAGAGGCGGTTCCGTTCGGGATCTTTTCACATCTGGAATGGACCAACAACTTCTCGCTGCAATATGGCAACCTGTTCTATAATCCGTTTCACGCGCTCTCGATCGTCTTCCTCTACGGGTCGGCGCTTTTGTTCGCCATGCACGGCGCGACGATCCTTGCGGTCGGTCGTTACGGTGGCGAGCGTGAGCTCGAACAGATCACCGACCGCGGCACCGCCTCGGAACGGGCGGCCCTGTTCTGGAGATGGACGATGGGCTTCAACGCGACAATGGAATCGATCCACCGCTGGGCGTGGTGGTTTGCGG
>JANLRW010000131.1:0-8923 GCA_031361925.1 Sphingomonadales bacterium | reverse complement strand
TGCGGGTTGACCAAATGATAAATATGCAAGGTCGTAAAATCCGACCCGACGACAGCACCGACGATATCGCCTGACTTTACGTCGCCCCATGTTCGCGCATTGCGGTAAACGGCACCCTGACCCCAGCCAATCATCGCATGGGTCCCGTAAAGCATCGGATCGGACAACTGGTCAGGGCGGATCAGGTCGCTAAGGTCTTCGCCTGCGGCGGTGATCGGTACAATCAGGCTGACATGAACGCCGTTGGTTTCGACAAAAATGTCGATGCCTTCTTTTGGTTGTTGCCAACCCGAATTGGCAGGGATGGCGCTTCCAATCCACGCAGTTGCGAAATACAGACCAGCGACCAACATCGGCCAGCCAACCAGCGCGCGGATGGCGGCGAACATGCTGTTGATGCGAAACAGTTTCAAGTGTAACCACTTCCTCATGGCCGACGCGCACCAGTTGTATGATAGCCCGCCGCCGCGTGCAAATGCGGATTGGACGATCGCGCAGAATTGGCAAAGCTTTAGTGCAGACGACCATGCGATGTGGGATCAATTGTTTGCGCGGCAATCGGAAATGCTGCCGGGGAGGGCTGCAGACGCGTTTTTGCGAGGAATGGACGTGCTGAAGCTGTCAAAGCCTGGTATTCCCGATTACCGCGAACTCAATGCTAGGTTGACTGCGGCCACAGGGTGGCAGGTAGTGGCGGTGCCCGGTTTGGTGCCCGATGCGGTATTTTTCGACCATCTGGCCAACCGGCGCTTCCCTGCGGGTAATTTCATTCGCCCGCCAGCGCAGCTCGATTATCTGCAAGAACCCGACATTTTCCATGATGTATTCGGCCATGTGCCAATGCTGGCTGATCAGGTTTTCGCCGACTATATGGTAGCTTATGGCAGGGGTGGTTTGCGGTCATTGGGGTTTAATGCGCTCGACCACTTGGCGCGGTTATACTGGTACACCGTCGAATTTGGCTTGATCCGCGAGGCGGGTGGTCTGCGTATCTACGGTGCCGGTATAGTATCGAGCTATGCCGAGAGCGTATTCGCGCTCGACGATCAAAGTCCCAACCGGATCGGTTTCGATTTGGTCCGCGTGATGCGCACAAAATACCGGATCGATGATTTCCAGCAAAGTTATTTTGTGGTCCCAAGTTTGGATTATCTGCGGAAACTCACGGTAGAAACGGACTTTGCCCCGCTTTATACCGAACTCGAAAAGCTGCCTGATATTGAGGTTGCTGACTTACTTCCCGGTGATGAAATCATCACCCGTGGTAGCCAGAATTATGCGCGGGGGCTGGCTTAAAGGGAGGCAAAAACCAGCCCGCCGCGCCTGCGACCCGTTAGGGCAGCAGAACCGAATCGATTACGTGAACGACGCCGTTCGACTGCATCACATCGACAGTAGTAACCGCCGACTGGCCGCCTTTGCCGTCGGTGATGACGACACTATTGCCTGATAGACGCGCCGACAATTTCTCGCCCGCGACGGTAGTCAGTGAGGCTGAACCGCCGCCTGCCTTGATGGCGGCAACGATGTCCTTACTCGTCAGTTTTCCGGCAACAACATGGTAGGTCAGGATTTTGGTCAGCGTTGCCTTGTTTTCGGGCTTTACCAACGTGCCAACAGTGCCGTTGGGCAGCTTGTCGAACGCTGTGTTGGTCGGGGCGAAAACTGTGAACGGGCCGGGGCTCGCGAGCGTATCGACCAAGCCGGCGGCCGAGACAGCGGCGACCAAAGTGGTAAGATTGGGGGCAGCTGACGCATTCTCGGCGATTGTTTTAGCAGGAAACATCTCTGCACCGCCGACCATGGGGTTGGCCATTTTGTGATGATTGGCCTGTAACGTCGCCGCGCTTAGGCCCGTCGAAGTCAATGCCAGCGCGATAATGAACTTGGTCGAGTTACGAAGTTTCATAATTTCTATTCCTATCCCTAAGCACGCCCGGGGGTCGGTGTGCTGGTGATAGAAACGGATGCGATCAGCAGCTGGATGCAACGCGAAGCAAAAAATATTAAACCGTCGTAATTTTTCCGCTTGCGATGATGGGGCCTGTCGCTTTGCCGCCGGGTGCGCCACCCTCGGGCTCAGGCGTAATCGCAAGAACAGCGCCTTCGCCGATAAACCCCCGCATATCCGGGCCGATAATGATTTCTGATGCGCCGTCCGCGCGCACTATCCCGAGCGACCGGGCTTGGCCATCAGCGGGAACAACCCACAGTTCAGGGAAAAGCTTCCCGGTTTTGAGTGACACCGGCGTCAAAAGCATCTTGCCGCTGCCGCTATCATAGCGTGCGGTCAACGAAGCGCGACCGGTTTCGCTGCCAAGTGCAGCGACGAGTGGTGCGGCAGGTGGCGGTGGCGGCGCAGGCATTGGTTTTTGCAGCAGGATGATAGCGAGAACTGCTGCTGCGCTGGTCGAAACCCCGGCCAATATCTGCCAGAAGCGCGGCGACCTCGGTTCCGTATCTTGGCCACTGGAATGCGGCAAGCGTGATGACACGGCAGCCCAAACCGAAGCCGGAGCGGGCGTATCATTACCGTCAATCATAGGCTGCAAGCGGTTCCGCCACGCATCGACTTCGGATGCAAAATTAGGATCTATGGCAATACGCGCCAGTGCTGCAGCTTCCGCTGAGGCATCTAGCAGCCCAAGCACATATTCGCCCGCCATCGCAATATCGTCTTCCCCCAGCATGGTCATGATTGCCCCTCCATGCAACTTCGCAACTTCAACAACGCGCGCCTTATCCGGCTCTTCACCGTGCCCAATGGTTCGCCCTCGCGGCTCGCGAGGTCTGCATAGGTTGCGCCGCCAATAAAGGCGCTGCGAATGAAATGCGCATCGCGTTGACTAAGGTCTTCAATGCAGCTGTTGAGCGCTACATTGTCACTGGCCACGAGCAGTTGCGCATCGGCGAGCGGTGCGGGATCAGCTACATCAGCTGCTTTGTCGAGCGACGCGAATCCGGCCTTGCCTTTGGCGCGTAACCGGTCAATCGCGCGATTACGCGTCACCGTGACTAGCCAACTGATAGGGCTAGCGCGCCCGGCTTCAAAACTCGCGGCTCTGTTCCAAATAGTGAGATAGGCTTCTTGCAACGCTTCTTCCGCTTCGGTCCGGTCGGGGAAGATACGCAGGCAGACCCCAAATAGTTTCGATGACGTCGCCTTGTAGACGGTTTCAAACGCAAACCGGTCGCCTTGGCCGACGCGCACTAAAGCGTCGGTGAGCCTTGCCCGCCGCGCTGTGTCAATGTCTACTGTATTGGAATCCGGCACCATTAAAGTCGATATGACGCAAGGCTGGCCGTGACGCAATGTGGTAGTTTCACCACGTGCCGAAATCCCCGGCGGGCTGGCTGGTCCGTCCGTCGGCGCGGATGGGGCGTTGCCAGCTATATTTACGTCGTTTGACCAAGCGGAGGCAAGGCCAGTCTGCGGTGTCGATACGGGCGACAACGCGGAAACCGAGCCGTTGATATCTGCGAATGACCGACGGTGCCTGTGTATTGAGCAGTCCTGCCAACAATAATGTGCCGCCCTCTTGTAACACCGCGGACAAAGAGGGGGCCAATTCAATCAGTGGGCCCGCCAATATATTAGCGATAACCAAGTCATAGGGCGCACGGTGTTGGATCATTATGTGGTCGGTGCCCGTCGCCACGCATAATGCCAAATGGCCGGGGATGCTGCCCAGTGGAATTTTGTTGATCACCGCATTATCGGCGGCGACGTCGATACTGATAGGGTCAATGTCGGATGCGGTTATGTAGGCGCGTGGCCATAACTTATTTGCTGCAAATGCGAGTAGCCCTGTGCCCGTGCCGACGTCGGCGATCAATTCGAAGCGGCACCCCTGTCCGCGCATTTTGTGGAGCATTGCAAGGCAACCGCTCGTGGTTTCATGCCCGCCGGTGCCGAACGCTTGGCTTGCCTCAATGAGAAAGGGAGTCGCGCCTTTTGGCACGTTGCCTTTGTTGGACGATGTATGGACATAAAAACGCCCAGCGTGAACGGGCGCGAGTCCTTGTTGGCTTAACACCAACCAGTCTTCGTCAGGCAACTCTCGCAAAACCGGAGTTGCATTGGCAGCACTGGGTAAGCGGTGCTGGATATTGGCAATGACTTGAGCGCCCGGTTGCTCGGGGAAATAAGCTTCTAACCGCCATTTGGCATCGTTGAATGCCTCCATCTCGTCGGTGACAATCGACGGCACCGGATCGAGCAACGCAATCCAATCCTCACCCTCGTAAAGCGCTTCGGCTTCTTGCCGGGTGCAGGGCAGGGTGAGCTTCCAGCTCATTTTGTTGCTTCTTTGGCCAATCGCGCAATAAGCCGGTCCCGGGCCGCAGCTGCATAATTCGCGCAACCGTTTGGGTCGACCAACGCCGCGTTCCCAGCCAGCCTGTCAAAAAACTGGCTTTGCGACGGATGCGGGGTGATCAATATGTCGCAAGAAGGAATATTCGCGACACGGTCGATGGTTTTTCTGAACACCGCCACATATGCAGGATGATCGGTAAATCGGTAACTGTCTGCAGAAACCGAACCGAGGCTGTCGACATACACGAACACCTTACATGTGGGGCCTTCGCAAGACCGCCATGTCCAACTCGTGCCGCCGGGAGAATGCCCCGGTGTCGCAATCACCGATAAGCTCAGTGGCCCCAATTTTACGACCTCGCCATCCCCCACCAGCCGGTCTACTTTGATCTTAGGAAAAGGCGGCAATATGCCAAGCTGTGGATCGGACTTGTCATATGTTCCGCTTTCCAAACTGGCCTTTGCTTCGGCGCGCGCAAGCATTTGTGCGCCGGTTATCTGCTTCAGCGCTGCAAGGCCGCCGACGTGATCCATATGTTCATGGCTGCTGAGCAGATAACGCACGTCGATGGGGTCAAATCCGAGTTTGCGGATGTTTTCCGCAATCGATGGCGCCGCTTCCTCGGTCGCACCGTCGATCAGGATATGGCCTTTATCCGACGTGATGAGCAGCGAAACGATGCCGCAGGTGCCAACCATATAGACATTGCCAAACACATGCGCCGGCGGTGCAACATCACTCCATCCGTCGCGGCCGTCGCATATCTTGGCGATCTCTAGGCGGCTTTGCTGTTGACCTTCTGTATTGATCACAGAACTTGCTTTTGGCGCGCACGACGAGAGAGTCAGGGCGATCAACGCAATCATCGGCATGATTTTAGCGGACATAGCTTGCTCCATTGATATCCAGCACCGCACCCGTCATTGAGGGCGGCGCGTCCAGCGCACAGAATTTTGCGATTGCCGCAACTTCTTCAGGGTCGGCGACCTTGCCCAAAGGGATATCGGCGAGCAATTTGTCGCCACCGCGGCTTTCGAGATAGTCCTGCGCCATTCCGGTCATCGTGAAGCCGGGACAAATGGCAAACGCATATATCCCCGTTGATGCATAGCCCCGGGCGATTGTTTTCGTCATCGCGACCATACCGGCTTTTGACGCGGCATAATGCCAGTGATCTGGACTGTCGCCGCGATAGGCGGCGCGGCTTGCAATGTTGATGATGCGGCCAGGGCGCTTCGCCTGTTGCCAGTGAAGCACCGCAAGGCGGCATAATTCGGCGCTGGCTGTCAGATTGACCTGCATCGTGCGGTTCCAACTGGTCAACCAGTCGGCGTCAGGCGCATCCAGTATGTTTGCTTCAAATATCCCGGCGTTGTTGATGAGGACATCGACGCGGTTGTCGAGCATGGAAATTGCTGTTGCCCATAACTGGATAGGGACGGCAGGATCGCTCAAGTCCCCATCTTTGCTGGACAATGCCATGACAGCCGTTGTTTCGGGATCAAACGCCGACGCAATTGCAGCGCCAATGCCACGTGACGCGCCGGTCACTAATATGTTGGTTTTTGGTGCTGATGTCATGGCCCGCTGCTTTTCACAGCCGGGCCATAAATTCAACCGCTGTTAGCGCGAGAGGTTGCCGACGAAGCGACTGGCGTTTACCTGCAGCGACGCAATTTTGTCGTTTACCTGGCTGAATCCTAGTTCAAGCGATGAGATTTCGGACACGACATTTTCAGTGTCGCTACGAATTGCCGAGATTGTGTTTGACATCAAATCAGCGGCCAACGCGGTTTCATCGACCGACGCTGTAATCATAGTAACCGTCTGTGCTTGATCCTCCATCGCGCGCCGGATGCGTTCGGCGGATTGTTGCACTTCATCGACGGTTGCCCGGATCGAGGCGTTGGATTCGACCGAAGCCTTCGTCGCGCTTTGGATTGCTGCAATTTTCTGGGCAATCTCGTCGGTCGCCTGCGCGGTTTGGTTAGCAAGGCTTTTGACCTCTTGTGCCACCACCGCAAACCCGCGACCCGCATCACCAGCGCGCGCGGCCTCAATAGTGGCGTTTAGCGCCAGCAGATTTGTCTGACCGGCAATTTCGCGAATTAACCCCAGGATTGATTCAATCGAATGCGACTGTTCGGATAACGTGTCGGTTGCCGCGACGCCCAGTGTTGCTTGTGCGGCGGCGCGGTTTGCGACGTCGGATGCGGTTTCAACTTCGGTTCGGGCGTCTTCAATCGCGCGGATAAGACCCGCTGCAGTCTGCGCAGCTTCGCGCATCGCAACAGCCGATTGTTCGGACGCAGCGGCGACTTCGGAAGTTTTGCTCAACATGCCATTGGCCATTTGCGAACTGCTGCTGGTTTGCTGACGCAGTGTAATGGTTTGTTCGGAAATCGCCGACGCTGCCGCACCGATATCCTGTTCGAACTGGGTCGAGTAATCCATCTGCTTTTCGCGCATGATATGTTCCTGATGGAAAACATAGCACTGCGACATGATCGCAAGGTCGAGGTTGGTCATTGCCACCACGGTCCCGGCAAGCCGGACATAGTCGGGGTCATTACGGTCAAATTTTGATGCAAGCACTGGGTAAAACTTGCCATTAGCACGGGCGCTTGCGGCCAATGTCAGCATACTTGGGATGCTGCGCCTGCACGCGTCCATCACCTGCAACTCCAATGCGTCGGCCCAAGACAGCGCGTTGAAATCGTTGAAGCGCGTTTTGATGAAGTTGGTAGTATCGGTCGCGCGCTTTTCGAAAAATTCCGGCTTGTCGAGTTCGCCATCAATCCGTAAATCGCGCCAAAAGGACCAATATTCAACCGCGATATCGTTCAGTTCATCGCCGATCACGGTGCCGAGGTCGCGCAAATTTGCCGCCATCGCGCCATCGAAATCAAACAATTTGATGATTTTACGAATGTCCGTTGAAAGCGGATTAGCAGCGTTTGACATTTACGACCTCTACTTGATGTGATGTGCAGCGCATTCGCCGACTAGGCAGAATAACTAATGTAAAATGGTTAACAGCGCGTTATTGATATGCCCATAAATCAAGCTTCCGGCCACTTGCACAGTCGCAGTAAACGGCTAAAGAGCGACGCATCAAAGTTGAAATAAGGACGTCGTTCATGGGGCAAGAGACGAACCGGCCGCTATCGCCGCATTTGCAGATTTATCGCTGGTCGCCGCAAATGGCGATTTCGATATTCCACCGCGCCACAGGCTTTGTACTGGCGACCGCCGGGATGATGACTCTACTGTGGTGGTTGTCGGCAATTGGCGGTGGCGCAGAGAGCTATGCCAGCTTTCAGAAATATGTTGTGTCTGCGGGTGACGATGCGACCGGATTGCAAACGACCGCTAACTGGTTCTTCCGCCTGCTTGCCGTTGGCGTGACTTACAGCTTTTTCCAGCACTTGTTTTCCGGTTTGCGCCATCTCGTGATGGACATGGGTGCTGGTTATGAACTGGCAACTAACCGCACCTGGGCGTGGGTTGCATTCATTGCAGCCTTTTTTGCAACTGCTTTGACTGGACTGTTTGTGGCATCACGCTTTTTGGGAGCGTCATAATGGGCAGCGGGACGAATATCGGTAAAGTACGCGGGCTTGGTTCGGCCAAGCATGGCGGCGGACATTGGATCAACCAGCGGATGTCAGCGGTGGGGAACCTGCTGCTAACGACTTGGCTGGTCGTGTCTTTGATGCTGATGCCCAATTTTGATCAAGGAACTCTCGCGAAGTGGCTGGCGCAGCCAATCGTCGCGGTGCCAATGATATTGATGCTGGTCAGCATATTCTGGCACGTGCGCTTGGGGCTTCAGGTTCTGATCGAAGATTATGTTCATGACGACGCGGCGAAGTTCGGCGCGATGACGTTACTCAATTTCTATGCGGTCGGCGGCGTCGTGTTCGGCATCTTTACCGTCGCCAAACTGGCCTTCACCGGAGCTCCTGCTTGATGTCTGACGCTTACAAGATTATCGACCACACATATGACACCGTGGTTGTCGGCGCAGGCGGTTCTGGTCTGCGCGCCACTATGGGCAGTGCCGAAGCCGGTCTGAAAACCGCTTGTATTACTAAAGTATTTCCCACGCGCTCGCACACCGTGGCTGCCCAAGGGGGTATTGCGGCATCGCTTGGTAATAACTCGCCCGACCATTGGACGTGGCATATGTACGATACGGTCAAGGGCTCTGACTGGCTCGGTGATCAGGACGCGATTGAGTATATGGTGCGTGAAGCGCCGGCCGCTGTGATCGAACTCGAACATGCCGGCGTTCCGTTTTCCCGCAACACTGATGGCACGATTTATCAGCGCCCGTTTGGTGGCCATATGCAGAATATGGGTGAAGGCCCACCGGTTCAGCGCACCTGCGCCGCTGCTGACCGCACGGGGCACGCGATGCTCCACGCGCTGTATCAGCAGAGCCTGAAATATGACGCCGATTTCTTCATCGAATATTTCGCGCTCGACCTGATTATGGAAGACGGCGAATGCCGCGGCGTTATCGCGATGTGCATGGAGGATGGCAGCATCCACCGCTTTAAGAGCCACGCTGTCGTGCTGGCAACCGGTGGCTATGGCCG
>JANLRW010000222.1:0-3875 GCA_031361925.1 Sphingomonadales bacterium | reverse complement strand
GTTCGCCTGAGCGGATATTGCTCATCGGTTTCGGCAATCCGAAGCTTAAGTCGCTCACCGGCAAGTCGCTGGCCGAGGTCGCCAAGCTGCGCGGCACTTTGCCCGAGGACACGATGATCGATCTGGTCATCGAGGATGGCACCCGCGTCGGGACTGCATATTTCCTGATGTCCGAGGATAATGTGCGGAAACAAATCAAGCTGCCCTATATGGGCTTCGGCTCGGATTCAGGAGCGCTCGCGACCGAAGGCGTGTTCCTGCTCTCCAACGCGCACCCGCGCGCTTACGGCAATGTAGCCCGGTTGCTCGGGCGCTATGTGCGCGACGAGAAGCTGATCCCGCTGGGCGAGGCAGTACGGAGGCTGACTGCGCTGCCCGCGACCAATTTGAAGTTGCGCGAGCGCGGCAAGCTGGCGCGCGGCTATTTCGCCGACGTCGTGGTCTTCGATGCCGCGACCGTCGGCGACCGCGCAACCTTCGACAAGCCGCACCAATATGCGGTCGGGATGGAACAGGTGTTCGTCAATGGCATCCAAGTGCTGAAAAACGGCGAGCCGACGGGCAAGGCAGCAGGGCGCGTGGTGCGCGGGCCGGGCTGGACGGGTTGGGAAGGCAAGCCATGATCATCGTCACCGGCCATGTGATCACTAACGACCAAAACCGCGCGGCGATAGAAGCTGAAAGCATTGCGCATTGCCGCCGTTCGCGCGCCGAACCCGGGTGCATGGCGCACAGCTGCCATTATGATGTGGAGCATCCCGACCGGCTGGTCTTTGTAGAGAAATGGGCCGATGCAAACGCGTTAATGGTGCATTTTTCGGTGTCAGAATCGGGAGCGTTCGTGCGGGCAATGACCGCGCTGTCGGCCGAAGTGCCGGAAATGCAGATTTACCGCGCGACCGAGATTGGCGCGGGCGACTTGGTTTCGGCTTCGAGCGAATAATCTGGCAACGAGTGGAAGGCTGCACGTAACGCATCGCTCCAGCTTTCCGATATGCTCTCGAAATAGGGGTCTTCCGAGGTAATGCGGCGCTCGTGGAAGGGTGCGAACTCGCCCGTCTTGTAAAGCATCAGGTCGAGCGGCAGGCCGACCGACAAATTGGCCTTCAGCGTCGAATCGAACGACACCATCAGCAATTTGACGATGTCGGCAAAATCCATATCGGCCTCGAACCCGCGCACCAATATCGGGCGGCCATATTTGGTTTCGCCGATCTGGAAAAACGGCGTGTCGGCACTGGCTTCGATGAAATTGCCTTCGGGATAGATCATGTAGAGCCGCGGTTCCATGCCCTTGATTTGCCCGCCCAATATCATCGACGCGTTGAACGACGGCGATGCGGCGGTGGCCCCTGTCATCGCCCGCGCCGATATGGTGTCGCGCAGAAGCATCCCGACTTGGCTTGCAACTTCGAACATTGTTGGCGCTTCCAACATGGCCGGCTTGCGGTCGCCGGGGGCTTTGCCGCGTTCTTCGAGCTGTGCGATTACCGCTTGTGTTGTTGCCAGATTACCGGCGGTCAGCAGTGTGATGAAACGCTCGCCGGGCACCTCCCAATGGAACATTTTGCGGAATGTGGAGACATTATCGACACCCGAATTGGTGCGGCTGTCGGACATGAACGCCATGCCTTTGTCCAGCAACATTCCCACACAATATGTCATATCTTCACCTGGTCCCCCGACCCTATTTGCTTAACGCTTACTGTTCGACCCGCAAGCTGACAACCATGCTTTCGTCATGCGCACCAAAAGATAACCCCGTTATCGGTGCCGCATCCGAATAATCAAAACCTGTGGCAACGCGGATATAGCGTTGGTCAGGGCTGTAGCCGTTGGATACATCAAATCCGACCCAGCCCAGCGGCTCAATATACGCCTCTACCCATGCATGGCTCGCGCTTTGATCGATCACGCCGTCCATCAACAAATAGCCCGAGACATAGCGCGCGGGGGTGCCAAGCGATCGCGCTGCCGCAAGGAAGATATGCGCATGGTCTTGGCATACACCCTTGCCAATGGCGATTGCCTGTTCGGCGGTGCTAGTCGCATTGGTGTGGCCGTCCTCATAAGGCAGCTGATCGCGGATAATGTCGGACAGCGCGTGCAATCCGCCAAGTTCGTTTGCGGGGTCAATTTTGAACCCACCAAGCATCTTGGCAACTGCTTTACCCGCTGTGGTCATTCTGGTCGGCTTTAAAAAGCACCACAAAGGAATGTTGCCGCGGTGCTTGCCGATGATGCCATCGCTGTTGGTGGTCTCGACGGTGCCGCTGCATTTCATCGAGATCTCGGTCCGACCGCTATCGACGGATACCAATGCGACATGGTTCAGATGGGCATCTTCACATACCGACTGGATCTTCCCGCCGTCGATGTCGATGGACCAATCGACGACCATTTGTCCGGCATTATCCTTTGGCCGCAGCTTCAAGCGTTGCAGCGCGTAAGTCACCGGCCGGTCAAAGCGGTAGTGGGTGCTGTGCGATACCAAGAGGCGTTTTGTGATCATGCTGTAAAACGATAATCCTGTTCAACAAGCGCACCGATATTGCGGTTCGTCCCGAGGAAATCGACCAGAAATTCATGTAGGCCGTCTTCGAATATTTTGGCAGCGGTGGTATCTTGTAACCGCCCATAGAGCTTTTCGGTCGCTTCTAATGCGGCCGACGGTTGACCATAATCTTGCGACAAATAGCGGAGATTGTCGCGTAACTTGCAATAGGCAAAGGCCAGACTGCGCGGAAAACGATGGTCACGGATCAGAAACTCGGTGATGCCGAGCGCGCTTGTGCGGCCCGGGTATAACCACCGATACACGCTATAAGCTGATGTCGAGCGCAGTATCGCCTCCCACTGCACATTATCCAGTGACGAGCCGACGAACGAGACCGAGGGTAAAAGCACATAATATTTGACGTCTAGAAGTCGCGCCGTGTTGTCCGCACGCTCGATGAAATTGCCAATGCGGGCGAAATTATAGACGTCGTTGCGCAGCATGGTGTTGTGCATCGCGCCGCGCACCATCGCGCTATCGCGTTTTATGCCCTCCAATATATTGGGAAGATCTGCCTCGCGCACTTGCCGTTTTAGTGCGTCGTTGACGTTGATCCAGCTTTCATTAACCGCCTCCCACACTTCGCGGGTTATCGCGGTGCGGGTCAGTCTAGCGTTCTGACGAGCGCTGTCGATGACCGCGCGCAGGCTGGCATCGTTCCCCTTTTCGCGCAGCAGGAAGTTGACGACATGTCCCGATTCATATTCGCCGTGGCGTGCCACATAGGCGGCATCCATCCCCAGCGCCTTGACAATCGAGCGCCATTCGCTGGCGCTACCAGAACCACGGGTCAAGGTGAAGCGGTGGCCGGTTTCGACCAGCCGTGCAATATTCTCCGCCCGTTCGAGATAGCGGAACAGCCAGTATATGCCCCCTGCGGTTTTACCGAGCATCAGTCATCTTCCAAGACCCAGCTGTCCTTGGTGCCGCCGCCTTGGCTTGAGTTGACGACGAGTGAGCCTTGTTTAAGTGCAACGCGGGTTAGACCGCCCGGGGTGATGTCGATACTGTTCGGGGACACCAGCACAAACGGCCGCAGGTCGACATGGCGCGGCGCAAGGCCGGAATTGGTAAAGATGGGTATTGTCGACAGCGCCAGCGTCGGCTGCGCGATGTAATTGGCGGGCTTCGCCTTCAGCTTGGCGGCAAAGTCCGCCAATTCACGGCGGTTGGCGGCTGGGCCAACGAGCATCCCGTAACCGCCCGAGCCGTGGACTTCTTTAACCACCAGCTCAGCCAAATTGTCGAGCACATAGGACAAAGCATCGGGTTCGGAACACCGCCATGTCGGCACATTATGGAGAATAGGGCGCTCGCC
>JANLRW010000088.1:0-5406 GCA_031361925.1 Sphingomonadales bacterium | reverse complement strand
CCTGCTCATCATCCCGATCGGCGGGGCGGATATGCCGGTCGTGGTGTCGATGCTTAATAGCTATTCGGGTTGGGCCGCCGCTGCGATGGGCTTTACGCTCCACAACACCGCGATGATCATCACCGGCGCGTTGGTCGGCTCCTCGGGTGCGATCCTGTCCTACATCATGTGCAAGGCGATGAACCGAAGCTTTATCAGCGTTATCGCCGGCGGATTAGGTGCTGCCTCCTCGGCGGCAGGCGGTGAGGCGAAATCGGACCGTCCGTGGAAACGCGGATCGGCGGAAGACGCGGCCTATATGATGAAGCAGGCAGAAAGCGTCATTATCGTCCCCGGCTACGGTATGGCGGTGGCGCAGGCGCAGCACATCCTTCGCGAAATGGGCGATGTGCTGAAAAAAGAGGGCGTCAGCGTCAAATATGCGATCCACCCTGTCGCAGGCCGGATGCCGGGCCATATGAACGTGCTGCTCGCCGAAGCCAACGTGCCGTATGACGAAGTGTTCGAGCTTGAGGACATCAACAGCGAGTTCGCGCAGACCGATGTCGCGTTCATTATCGGCGCGAACGATGTGGTCAATCCGGCGGCGAAAACCGACAAATCGTCGCCGATTTACGGGATGCCGGTGTTCGATGTGGACAAGGCCAAGACCGTATTCTTTATCAAACGCTCGATGGGCGGCGTGGGCTATGCCGGGGTCGACAATGACGTATTCTATATGGACCAGACGATGATGCTGCTCGCCGACGCGAAGAAGATGGTCGAAGATATCGTGAAAGCGTTGCAACACTGATGCGTAAACTGGGCTTGATTGGCGGGATGAGCTGGTACTCGTCGCAAACCTATTACAACCGGATCAACAAGCAGGTGGTGCGCCGCACCGAAGGCATGTGCAACGCGCCATTGGTGATGGAAAGCCTCAATTTCTGCGATATTAAAAAGGCAACTACCGAGCAGGATTGGGATAATGTTGCCGTAGTTTTGATAGACGCAGCGAAGCGGCTTGAAGGCGCGGGTGCCTCCGCAATTTTGGTGTGTGCCAACTCGATGCACAAGGTCCATGACCGCGTTGCAGCGGCGGTTGGCGTGCCAGTGATCCATATCGCCGATGCCGTTGGCGCAAAGATGAAAGCGGCGGGTGTGCAGTCAGCCGCGTTACTTGGCACTTCGAACGTTATGGCCGAAAACTGGTACCGCCAGCGGCTTGTTAAACACGGCGTGACTTTGCTGCCCGCCGAAATGGATGATGTCAAAGACCTTGACCGGATCATCTACGATGAGCTGATGGTTGGTAAAGCCACGCGCGAATCGGAACGTAAGTTGAAGACAATCATCACCGAAATCGACCAAGAGGGCATCAAGGCGGTGGTGCTCGGTTGCACCGAACTCGACATGATCGTCGATACCAAGGCCAACGTCCTGCCGATCTACGACAGCACCGAAATTCATGCCGACGCTGGCGTTGACTGGATACTGTCCGACACGCCTTAAACAGGCTTGGCAAGTGCCTGTTCATCGGGCATCTTTAGAGCCATGAGAATGAGGAACATCGTTTTAGCCAGCGCTGCCATGTGCGCGCTCATTCAACCCGCGGTCGCCAAGACCTTATCCGTTGCGCCCGGTGACGGTGCGCAGGAAAGGTTGCAGGAAGCGCTGATTTCTGCAGAGCCGGGCGATGTCGTCGAACTAGCGGCGGGCCGGTTTGTTTTGACCGACGGATTGTCATTAGACGTGAACAAGGTCACCGTTAAGGGCCAGGGTGCCAAGACCAGCGTGCTCGATTTCGCGGGCCAGCAAGGCTCTGGCGAGGGTCTATTGGTGACCTCAGACGATGTCATCCTGCGCGATTTTGCGGTCGAGAACAGCAAAGGTGACGGTATTAAATCCAAAGGGGCAGACCGCATTGTCTATCACAAACTGCGCGTCGAATGGACCGGCGGACCGAAAGCCACCAACGGCGCATATGGTATTTATCCCGTTGAAAGCAAAGATGTTCTAATTGATTCGGTGATGGTTCGCGGGGCCTCCGATGCGGGCATCTATGTTGGCCAATCGGACAATATTATCGTGCGTCAATCGACCGTGATGGAAAATGTTGCGGGGATTGAGATCGAGAATAGCTATAACGCCGACGTCTATGACAATATCGCAACGCGCAATACGGGCGGTGTACTAGTTTTTGACCTGCCGAACCTGCCGCAAATGGGTGGGCATAATGTCCGGATCTTCGACAATATCATCGTTGATAACATGACGCAGAATTTTGCGCCAAAGGGCAATATCGTGGCGAACGTGCCGACCGGCACCGGCGTTATGGTGATGGCCAACCGGAATGTGGAAATATTCGACAATGTGTTGAACGAGAACGGCACGACCAATATAATGATCGTTGGCTATCGTTTCCCGCATACCGATGCGAAATATGATCCGCTGCCGCGTGATGTTGTGATCTGGGACAACCAGCATGGCCGCGCCGGATGGAATCCGCAGTTTCGCGGTGGCAAAGAAGTCGCGGCAGAAATGGGTGGCAGTTTTCCGCAGATCTTCTGGGACGGTGCCGGTGGTCCCGACAAAGCACCGGTTATCGGAGATACAGTGACGGCACTATCGCTAGGCCTAACTGACATCAGCGCGGACCCAGCCACCGCAAAACCTGCACCACTGGCTGTTGCGACCATCCGGCCAGCCGGGTTGCCGACGATTAAATTGCCCGAAGCAATGGAAGCAGCCGTCCGCTAATGCGCTTGCTGTTGCCCGCTTTGGCCCTTTTTGCAGCCGCCGTCGCAACGGCTCAATCAAAGCCTACAATTTCGGACGCAGCGATATTGGCCCCGGCTAATCCAGCGACACTCTCAACGTTTGGCTTTTTTGACGGGGCAGCGGATCGGCCATCGACGGCGCTAATTCCTTATGCTTTGGGCACACCATTATTTTCCGATTATGCAGAAAAACAGCGTTTTATGCATCTGCCGACTGGTGCAAAAATTGAAGTCGATGCGACGGGAAAACTTGCCTTTCCCGTCGGTACAGCACTCGTAAAAAGTTTTGGTTATCCGGCGGAAACCGGGGGTTTGAAAATCATCGAAACCCGCGTTCTGTTGCACCGCGCCGACGGTTGGATCGCGCTCCCCTATGTCTGGCGCGCTGATGGCAGCGATGCTGACCTCCGCGTTGGCGGCACCCGCATCCCCGTGCATTTCACAAAGCCAAAAGGGCAGGAGATCGACATCAGTTACGGCGTTCCCAACAAAAACCAATGCAAACAATGTCATTCTTCTGATGGCGCGATTATGCCTATCGGCCCGGTCTGGCAAAATCTGGTGTTTTCGCGCGAGGGCGATAAATTAGCGATTTTGCAAAAAACCCAATTCGCCTCCAAGGAACCACCGTTGGAAGCACGGTGGGCCGATAGCAAATCAGGCACAGTTGACCAACGTGCGCGTACGTATCTTCGTGTCAATTGTGGTCATTGCCACGCGCCCAAGGGCTCAGCGAGCAATAGCGGGCTTATCCTTGATGGTTCCGCGCGCGATATTACCGCCTATGGCATCGGCAAGCGCCCGGTTGCCGCAGGCCGCGCGAGTGGCGATATGGAGTTCGTGATCGAGCCCGGACGGCCTGATCGCTCGATCCTGATTAACCGGATGAAGAGCACGGACCCCGGCATAGCCATGCCCGAGCTGGGCCGGGCTGCGGTCCATGACGAGGGGGTCGCGTTGCTTGAACAATGGATTGCGGCAATGCCGCGTTAGTGACGCATTCCACGTTTTAATTCATAGCGTTGGCCACCCCATCCTTCGAAAATACCGCCGATTGCCGGGTGGCTAACCGGACCATGCTCCATATCCGGCAAAAGGTTCTGCTGGCTGACGTAGGCGATGTAGCTGTTGTCGGCATTTTCGGCGAACAGGTGGTAAAATGGCTGGTCTTTGGCGGGCCGCACACTTTCGGGGATTGATTGATACCATTCGTCGCTGTTGGCAAAAACCGGGTCCACGTCAAAAATCACGCCGCGAAAATCAAAGATGCGGTGGCGCACCACATCGCCAATGGTAAATTGCGCTTCGGATATATCTGCGGGCAGGGGAGAGTCTTTCATCGCCCTAATATCGGGTCAATCGCCCGTTAAATCAACCTTGCGCTTGGCAAAGCAAAAAACATCGGTTATTGGCGCCGCTCTGCCATCAGGGCACGCCGGTTTTCCGGCAATGACCAGTCCTTTTGACATGCGGA
The DNA here is from genome assembly GCA_031361925.1 of Sphingomonadales bacterium. Lineage (GTDB taxonomy): Bacteria > Pseudomonadota > Alphaproteobacteria > Sphingomonadales > Sphingomonadaceae > Sphingorhabdus_B. The sequence continues at coordinate 1,173 of JANLRW010000088.1, read as the reverse complement.
GAGATGGCTGAGTGGTCGAAAGCACCGCACTCGAAATGCGGCGTGCCGGTGACGGTACCTAGGGTTCGAATCCCTATCTCTCCGCCAATTTGTTCCATTTCTCTCCGGCGATTATATTGGCATTGCCACTTGGATTTCGCTAGCGGACACAAATCTACAAATTTGGGTGTGCAAATGAAAAAGCGATTCAGTGTAATTGTCCTGTCGGCGTTCTTGGCCTCGTGCGGCAGTTCGCAATTGGGCGGTATGGGCTCGGTATCCGACCTTACTGTGGTTAAACAGGGCGAACTACCCGAACCGATGCGTGTTGATTTGTTTGAACAGAACCGCCCTTATTTGATCGGTCCGTTCGATAAGTTGACGATCGATGTCTTCGGGATTCAGGAACTGAGCACGAAGGAAGTGCAAACTGATGCCGGGGGACGGATATCATTTCCGCTCGCCGGCATTATGGAAGCTGCGGGTAAAACCCCAAGTGAACTCGAAGTCGAAATCGAGGACCGGCTGCGCGGGCAATATGTGCGTGACCCGCAAGTTACTGTAAATTTGAAGGAAACAGTCAGCCAAGTCGTTACGATTGATGGGCAGGTGCGCGAACCTGGTCTCTACCCAGTCATCGGTAGAATGACGCTGATGCGCGCAGTAGCCGTCGCCAAAGGGACAGCTGAATTTGCCAAGCTTGACGATGTCGTCATTTTCCGGACAGTGAACGGACAAAAAATGGCAGCGTTGTATAATCTCAAAGCTATTCGCCGTGGATATTATAATGATCCAGAAGTGTTCGCAAATGACGTCGTCGTGGTAGGCGATTCGCAAGCGCGGCGGCTGTTCAAGGATGCGTTGCAAATTGCTCCCCTGCTAGTGACGCCATTGGTCTACGCGCTAGGTAATAACAATAACTGATGTAGCATGCGATGGCCCGCGTTCGGTTGCAGTCGAATTGGCAAAGTTAAAATAATGTAACGCACATGATATGTGAATTAGTGCAAAATTTCGCCTTGCACTTTGAAATTTTGTGCTATGAAAAAGGCTTGGTTGGGGTGGCCAAACACTGATTTATCGGGGGCTCTATGGCATTCCACTCTCGCGTCATTGACGACGCTGTATTATTATCTGCGCTTGCTGTGCAAGAACGTGCGCTTGGCATTCCGATCGCTGGTCGAGATTTTCGCG
>JANLRW010000077.1:0-8213 GCA_031361925.1 Sphingomonadales bacterium | reverse complement strand
CAGCACCGCCAAATGCTTCGCCAACCAGATCGCGCGCAGCGTCACCGGAAACGCACTGCAAATGATGGGCGGCTATGGCTATTCGGCCGCCTATCCGATGGAACGCCGGATGCGCGACGCGTGGGGCTGGGGGATCGCGGGCGGGTCTATCGACATCCAGAAGGTCAATATAGCGAGTGCGATGGTCGGACGGCGGTTCGACCAGCGCAAATAGTCTGGCAAATCACATGCCGAATATATTTCGCGATCTCGCTCTTTTTTGGCGCTCGAATTAAGCCTATGCCGTGCAACCACAGACCAGCGAACGAACTTCAGGATAGCAGATGGTAAAACGGCTCGCACTTTTCGATTGCGATGGCACTTTAGTCGATAGTCAGGCGAATATCTGTGTGGCGATGGAACATGCCTTTGATGCCGCCGGGCTCGAATCGCCGCCGCGACCTGCCATTCGCAGGATTGTCGGATTGAGCCTACTGGAAATTATGCGCGCCTTGCTGCCCGGTGCGGACGATGCGGTGCATTCCGAAATGGTCGAGCGATACCGGATGTCGTATTTGACGCTTCGAAACAACGGTTTGGAACATGAGCCGCTCTATGACGGCATGGCAGGCTTGCTTACCAAGCTTGATGAAGACGGCTGGTTGCTTGGCGTTGCCACTGGAAAATCGGATCGCGGATTGGAGCGCTGCCTTGACCATCATGCCATCAAAGGATTGTTTGTCACACTGCAAACCGCCGACCGCCACCCGTCAAAACCGCATCCGTCGATGATACACCAAGCTGTGGCAGATGCTGGTGCCGATGCCGCCAGCACGGTGATGATCGGCGATACGGTCTATGATATCTTGATGGGTAAGGCGGCTGGAACGCGCACAATCGGCGTGTCGTGGGGCTATCATCCGGCACAAGAATTACGCGATGCCGGTGCCGATGCAATCGCCGAGAGCATGGATGAATTGGAAGCTTTACTGGGAGACACGACGTGACACCCGACGAGGAAACAAAGTCGCAGTATCGCTTTCTGGTGATCAACATGGTCCGCATCAGCGGCGCAATCATGCTCGCGGTGGGCCTTGCGATTATCGCGCGCGGGACATTCGGTTTGCCTGTTGCGGCAGGCTATGTGTTGTTCCTTGTCGGGCTTGCAGATTTCATGCTGGTGCCACTGCTGCTGGCAAAGCGGTGGAAGAGCACCGCGGATAAATGAGACGTTTCTGGAAAGAAGTGCGTGTCGAGCAAAGCGCTTACGGCCTTGCAATCCGGCTGGATGATAAGCCGGTAAAGACCCCTCTGCGTGCAGAACTGATGGTTCCGACCAAGGCATTGGCCGACGCGGTGATTGCTGAATGGGAGGCGGTGTCCGAAAAGATCGACCCTGCCGCTATGCCAATGACGGGCTTTGCCAATGCTGCAATTGACCGGATTGGCCCCGAGAGGGACGTCTTCGTCGCAGCGATAGCAGCTTACGGTGGGACCGACCTGTTTTGTTACCGCGCCGAAGCCGGGGAGCCGCTGGCGGCGCGGCAGACCGAGGTCTGGGAGCCTTGGCTCAATTGGGCGTGCGGTCGGTATGATGTGGTGTTCAATGTCGTCGCGGGTATCATGCCGCAACCGCAGCCGCACGAAACGGTCACGCAATTGACGTCGGCAGTAGCCTCACGCGGGACTTTTGAGTTGGCGGCAATGGCCAAGCTCGCGCATTTGTCCGGGTCACTGGTGGCAACATTGGCGCTGGTCGAACAGGCCGGGACCGCGCAAGATTTATGGACCGCATCGTGCCTTGATGAAATCTGGCAGGAAGAATTATGGGGTGAAGACTATTTCGCCACCAAAAACCGCAACGACCGCCAGGTCGAGTTTATGCAGGCAGCGCGGTTTCTGGACCTGTTGCGGGTGGCGGCATAGGTAAAGACCTAGGTCGCTTGCAATCATGGATTGCGGTAGCGCGCTGGTGATGAACGACCTGCGCTTAAATCCCGTACAGGCAGTGCCAAGCGCCGCACATGTCGCCGGTTATGCAGGGCTCTTGCCACAATTCATTGCGCTTGCGATGGTGCTTTCTGGCGAGGACCTGCGCTGGGTCGGGCTGGCGGCTGCTTACGGCTACGCAGCGTTTATATTCAGCTTTATCGGTGGCATCTGGTGGGGCTTCGGCGTCATTGCGCGCAAGGGGTCTGCGCCTGCGGGCCCGATATTCATGGCAGCGGTTGCACCGAGCCTGATTGCATTTGTGACCTATTTGCCGTGGATTTGGGGTCTCGATTGGCCGGGGCCATCGATGCTGTTGCTGGGGCTGTGCCTGATGGCATCGCCGCTGGTCGACCGCTGGTTGCAATCGCAGTGCGATTTGCCCGCTGGATGGATGCGGCTGCGCTGGTCGCTGTCGCTCGGCCTGGGTGGACTGACGTTTGTTCTTGGCATCGTGGCGTTACCATGACCGCGTTCGAACCCACCCGTGCAGCCGCTGTTGCCGCGCTCGAGCGATTTGTGCCGCGCGCCGGGCAGCATTATGCTGAGCAGCGCAATTTCGATTTCGGACCCGAGCGCCGCGATAATATTTCGGTGCTGTCCCCCTATATTCGTCACCGCATCATTTCCGAGCAAGAGGTTGTGGCCGCCGTTTTGACCGCGCACAGCCCCGCTGCGGCGGAAAAGTTCATCCAAGAAGTATGCTGGCGGACCTATTGGAAAGGGTGGCTGCAACAAAGGCCTGCGGTGTGGCAGCAATATCTGGCCGACCTGGAGCACCAGAATTCACGCAAGATTTATGGGCTGGATGCTGCCTTAGGCGGCGAAACCGGGATCGAATGTTTTGACCATTGGGCGCGCGAACTTCGGACCACTGGCTATCTCCATAACCACGCCCGGATGTGGTTCGCCAGCATCTGGATATTCACGCTGCGTTTGCCGTGGCAGCTAGGGGCTGACTTTTTCTTGCAGCATTTGCTCGACGGCGATCCTGCCTCGAATACGCTGTCGTGGCGCTGGGTTGGCGGATTGCAGACCATCGGCAAGCATTATGTCGCAAGCGCGGATAACATCGAGCGGTATACAGCGGGCCGTTTTGCCCGGCCAGACATTGCGCAGCACGCCGAGCCTTTGCTGGGCGTCGATCACCCTCATCCGGTCGCTGTTGCCACCATTTCTGCGCCGCCACCCAGACGATATGTGCTAATATTGACCGAAGAGGATATGTATCCGCTGGACACGCTGCCAAAGGGTGTCGAAATTGCGGGCGTTGGGGCCGTCGGGGTGGTTCAGCCATGCGCACCTAATGTTGCTGCGTTCAAACAAGCGGCGCTGCAAAACGCCGCCAGCGACGTTTCGGCGCATTTTGGTGTCGCCGTTGTTTCGACCGAAAGCTGGAATGCGCAAAGCTTGGCAGATTGGGCGAAAGAATGCGGGGTTACTGACATGTTGACCGCCGAAGCACCGGCCGGGTTTGTTGCACCAAAATTAGCGCAACTGATGCAGGACTTAGCGCGTCACGGGGTCAAATTACACTTTTTCCGCCGAAAGTGGGATGACCTAAGCTGGCCACACGCCCGAAAAGGATTTTTCGCGTTCAAGGAGAAAATCCCAACAATTATCCGCGAGCTCAATCTGGCTTAAGTCGCCGCCAAATCGCGGACAAAGCCGATCAAACCCTTTTGCCGCCGACGCTTCATTCGCTCGGCGGTCAATATCTGGCTGACCTTTTCAAAACAGGCATCGACGTCATCGTTGATAAGTACGTAGTCATAGCCGTCCCAATGGCCGATTTCGGCCTTGGCGCGGCTCATGCGATCGGTGATGACTTCGTCGCTGTCTTGTGCGCGGGTGTGAAGGCGGCGTTCGAGTTCCTCGATTGACGGCGGCAAAATGAAAACGCGGACAACGTCGGGTCCAGCCTCCTGATACAGCTGCTGCGCACCCTGCCAGTCGATGTCAAACAGCACGTCGCAACCGTCGGCCAAAGCGACCTCGACCGGGGCTTTCGGCGTGCCGTAACGGTGGCCGAAGACGTGCGCCCATTCGAGAAACTGGTCGTCCGCCGCCATTTGCTTGAAGGTCGCGGTATCGGTGAAATGATAATGTTCGCCATCGACTTCGCCGGGGCGCGGCGGGCGCGTGGTGTAGGATATTGACAGCGAAATATTGTCGTCTGCGTCAAGCAACATTCGTGACAGTGTTGACTTACCTGCGCCCGATGGAGACGACAGCACAAACAGGAGCCCGCGACGCTCCAATTCGTGCTTTTCATTGTTCCCGACGGCCATAGCCGCTACTGCGCGAAAGGGAACGGGTGCGTCAAGTCCTTTGGGGGAGCAATTGCATGGAATGGCCTCTGCGCGTAAGCAAGTTCGGCGCCGCTATTGCGTTGCTGCTGTCATTGACGTTCATCGCCATATTATTCGGAATGGACCGCCCGCCGATCTGCGCATGCGGCAACGTGAAGCTGTGGCACGGCATCGTGCAGTCCAGCGAAAACAGTCAGCATATCAGCGACTGGTATACGCCGAGCCATATCATCCATGGCTTCATTTTCTTCGGGCTTGGCCGGTTGCTGCTCAAGAAATGGCCGCTGGGGCTGGCATTATGCGCGGCAATCCTCGTCGAGGGTGCGTGGGAAGTTTTGGAAAACTCGCCGATCATCATCGACCGCTACCGCGAAGTGACGATCTCCTACGGCTATGCGGGCGACAGCATCATCAACAGCGTGTTCGATCTGGGGTGGATGATCCTAGGGTTCTTCATGGCATCGCGACTACCATGGAAAGTGACGCTGGGCATCGCGTTAGTTTTCGAAGTCTTCACCGCCTATATGATCCGCGATAATCTGACGCTTAACGTGCTGATGCTGGTCGCGCCCATCGAGAGTGTCAAGGAGTGGCAGGCGGCTGGCACCGGTTATTGGCTGACGGGCAAATGAAGGAAGGTCATGCTATTCAGGGCAACCAGATTGAAAACGGCGATCACTGCATCGTTATCGTTGGCAGGCACAAAGGGAAGTCCGGGACCGTGCAAGACAGAAATGTCAGCAAATCGGGCCATGTGACGATAACTGTGATGCAAGACACAGGAGTGCGGTTTAAGACACTTGCCAAGAGCGTCTCGGTGCTGACGCCTTAGCTGCGAACACGGCTTTTCAGAATTTAATTTTCACCCGCGCCATGATGCGCTTGCTGATGATACCGGCGCCCAGTTCTTCGCTGTCCACCTCCGCCGCCATGCGGACGTTTTCGCTAATGCCGAAATCGGCTCTGGATTCGTCCTTGTCGTAAATATCGGCATTGGCGATAGGTCGAAGCCGCTGGCTTTCATTGTCAGTTTTCTCCGCGCAAACGACAATTTCGTCGATGCGTTGCACTTCGCATTTTTCGGCGGGCGGTTTGACCAATATGTTAATTTTCAAAGGCGCTGGCGTGGGGACCGGGGGTTCTTCGACGGTCGCTGCAGCAGGGGCCAGCGTGGCAAGCATCAACCATTGCATCATTGTGTCAGCCCTCGCTAAATCCGAGAGAAACGTGGATAGCGCTATTTACGATGCTTGACGACCCGCTTTTTGGCTTCCTCCAACCCTGCAATCCACTCTCTTAAAAGTTGGTCGTGCCCACGCTTTCGGTCTGGCATGCGCGCGAATGATTGCGGTTGTGGACGCAGATGGAGTCTCTGCAACAGGCAAAGTCCACGCCGCCCGGCGGCAATTGCGCTTCGAGTGGTGGGAACAAGAACCACGCATCGGTATCGTCAAGGATGGCACGACCAGTAATTCGTTATTGCGCTACGACCGTTCCGAAACTGCCCCTTGCATCCTGACAATTGCTGCCCACGGGGATCGGGGCCATTGGCGCATAATCCTGTGTCTCACCGGCACGCGGGCCTGAATTGAAGCGGCACAATGTGCTGTTCGTCACGGCGGGCGCAGATCTGGGCGTTGCTGCTGGCGGGAGTACCAAATCCGGAATGCGGGTGCGGCCCTGCGTGATGGGTGGAGACGCGGGAGCCGGTTTAGGAGCCCGTCTTGTGGGCTCTGTGGGCGGGGCTGGCAAATCCGGTATAGCCGTGCGACGTTGCAAAATCGGCGGAGAAGCTGGTGCTGGATATTTGATTATTTCGGTAAACGTCACGGTCGGGGTGCTGTGACCTTGCTTCGACGCGCGAATTTTTGCTTTTTCAAGAGCTTCGGCTGCATAATTTTCGGCGTTCTGCCAGTTCTGTTGGATTTTATCTTCATAGGGTTTGATCAGTTGCAGCGTTTCAGAAACACTCCCTTGGAAATCTTTTGCAGCAGCAAACTCGTCGTCCATTAATTTTAGCTGGGCAATCCCAACAAAGTTGGCAATGCTTAAGATCGAGGCGTAGATATCTTTTTTGCATTGCTGGTCGGGGCATTGCGGTTTCCATTTTTTCTCAAAGCCAAGTTTCCATTGGCTTATCGTTTCCGCGTTTGGCGATGCTGGGCCAACCGTTTCGCTCTGGCTCGTGGGCGAGAAATTATAGGTGCGTGAACAAGATGTGCCCGCGTGGCAGGCAAACTTTGCGCCGCCCGGTGGCAATTCCACCGCAACTTGCGGAAACCAGACATCATAATCCCAATTATGCGACCACACCGCAAGGTCGATGAATAGCCTGCCAACCAACCCGGGGGTCACCTTAAAGCCAAGAGTATAATCCGGATCGCTCAGGGCAAAGCGACTGGAATGATCATCGGCATCAATTGTCAGCGGCACAGTTTCTTCGGTGGATTCCAGCACAGTCGTTTTGTCGTTCAACAAGTCGCGAAATTTGAAGCGGAGCGATGTTGAATGGAGTTCGAATTTCACCTGCGGAAATACCTTGGCGCCAATCACGCCCCAGTTTGCGACGCCAAGCAGCATGTCTTGGTCCTCAAACTTTTTGGTCAGTGCCGGAAATCCCAATTCACCGGGTGCCGGGGGTTTGAACTGTCCGTTGGCGAAGGGCTCGGGTAAGCCCGTGGTATAGTCATCGCCGATTTTTAAAGGGGGAGTTCCGCCTTCGCCATAATATGGTATTTTGAACTTCACACCCGCTTCAGCAATGGCCTCTGCAACAATTTCCTTACCGTTAAACTGTTGCGCCGTTGGCAGGCCTGCCATCGCATAATCATCGGTCGTGCCGTTGATCGGTTCATAATTTGCCGTGAGGGTTGCGGTTTCCTTGCCATTTTCTAGGTGATGTTTGTAGAGCCCACTGATCTGGATCGGAAAGCGAAGACCAAAGCCCAAGCCAATCCTCGCGAAGGCTTCAGCATAATAAGTTTTCTTGCAGCCCACCACGCACCACTTAATCGACGTTGAGACACCTTCCCGCCATTCATATTCGCGGCCCAGCGTGAAGCCGGTGAGGAAAATCCGCGTATCCAGATTGCGGATCGTGTCTTGGACAGGCGGGGCCGATGGCGTTGAAGAAACGACCGATGGCTCAGGTAATACCGTAGCATTACCATTTCTCGGCGAAAATTTCGACGTCGAAAGCCTTGCATTGGGCGTCTCAGTCCGGGGAATGAAGATCGTCTGATCGACCGTTGATTCTGCCGAATTGACCAGCTCCATCGTCAATTGTTCATCGCTTAGCCCAGCCAACCTAGTGGATTCACTTGCACCCACACTTGCATCAATTTGCGCACGTTTGGCTGGGTCGTTGAGCGATCCCCTCAATTCTGTAATATCGGCCGCGATTTGCAAGGCACTGGCGGCACGGTTGCTTTTGGCTGCGGCAAGGGCGGTTGCCCGCTTTCCCGGATCGGCAACGAAATGAACATCATTCGGGTTGGCAAAAGCCGCTGCAAGGGCTGAGTCACTGACCTGGGTTGCACAGGAGACTCCGGCCTTTGCGATCATCGCTCTGCGTCCGCCATCGTTGCAAGCGCCAGGCTTTAGCCGATAGGTCAGGCTGCTATTCACAATTATGCCCTGATCAACCTCAGTGGCCAGTGTATTTTCATCCATGACTTCCGCAAACTTTGGTAATTTCCGTAAGCTCGTCGCAATGTTGAACAATGCGCGCGGATTATTGAGCATGGGTTTAAAATCGAGTTTCGTCGTTCCCACTGTAACGATCGGCTGGTTTTTGATGTTGGCAATGGGCAACTGGCGCAGAACGTGCAGCGACTGAATGGTTACATCGGCTGGCTCGGCGCGCAGGATGACGGCATCCGGCGGTGGATTGGTGATCACCGGCCTATTTTGAACATCGGGCTTTTGTGCGAC
>JANLRW010000063.1:0-4231 GCA_031361925.1 Sphingomonadales bacterium | reverse complement strand
GAACCGCTTGAAATCCTGTCGGCGCTGTATAATGGCGAAGTCCAGCCCGTGCTCGACCCAAGCGGCGACGCCGGGCATTATCTGCCGTATAAGCGGGTCAGTTTCGGGCTTGATGCCATGCACCTGAAAGGAGCAACCGATGCCAGTTCGCGGTTCTGCGCAATGGTTTCGATCAAGGATTATCCGGCGAATACGGCGCCTGGAATGCTCGACAATCTGTTGCGCCTTCCGCACGAGCTGACGCTGACCGAAAGCTACGCCTTTGTTGACCGGCAGATTGCCGATGAACGGATCGGCCTCGCCCTGCGCCGCCTGCGCGCGGCATCGGATGAGACCACCACATTGCGTAACGGCCTGCTGCACGCCAAAGATGAACTGACCGGCGGTGCCGCCGCTTATGGTGAGCATCATTTGACCGTCAACGTCCGTGCCGAAAGTTTGGCAGCACTTGATGCCGCCGTTGCCGATGTGCAGGCGTCACTCGCCGATATTGGCGCGGTAGCTGTGCGCGAAGATCTGAATCTGGAATCGGCCTTTTGGGCACAGTTCCCGGGCAATGCCGAATATATCGCGCGCAAGGCGTTGGTGTCGACGGCCAATCTGTCGGGATTGATTTCGCTGCACGGTTTTCCCATCGGCGAGCCTGCGGGTGGCCCTTGGGGGGAGCCGATTACGGTTCTCGAAACAACATCGAGCACACCCTATTTCTTCAATCTGCATAATGGCGATTTGGGCAATTTCACCCTCATTGGCCCGTCAGGTTCAGGCAAAACGGTGGTGCTCAATTTCCTGATCGCGCAAGCACAAAAATTCGAGCCCCGCACATTCTTTTTTGACAAAGACCGGGGTGCAGAAATTTTTATTCGGGCGATCGGCGGGCATTATGATGTGCTGCGGCCCGGAACGCCGACCGGATTTAACCCGCTGCAATTGCCAAATAATGCAGGCAATCAGGCCTTTTTACGTCAGTGGCTATCGCACATACTAACCCCGTCGGGCGGTGTACTGACCGCCGATGAAAACGCCGTTATCGCCAACGCGGTGGACGCCAATTTTGACCAGCCAATCGAATACCGCCAATTGCGCTATCTGGTGGAGTTGCTGGCCGGGGGCACCCGCCCAGTCCGCGGTGATTTGGCGTCGCGCCTTGCCCCGTGGTATGGTGCAGGCGAACATGCATGGCTGTTTGACAATGCGACCGATGAACTAAATTTGGATACCCGCACTGCAGGATTTGATATGACCGCGTTGCTGGATAACCCGGTGCTGCGAACCCCTGCAATGCTCTATCTGTTCCACCGCGTCGACGAACGCCTTGATGGCACGCCGTCGATGGTGATCATCGACGAGGGCTGGAAAGCGTTGGACGACGACGTGTTCATCCACCGTCTGAAAGACTGGATGAAGACCATCCGTAAACGCAACGGTATTGTTGGTTTTGCAACGCAAAGCGCCAGCGATGCGATTGAGAGCCGGATTGCCGCGACCATCATCGAACAATCGGCAACGCAGCTGTTCATGTGCAATCCCAAAGCACAGGCGGCTGATTATTGCGATGGTTTTGGCCTTACGCCGCATGAACTAGACCTCGTTCGTTCGCTGCCCGAACATTTACACTGCGTGCTGGTTAAACAGGCCGGCACCAGCGTGGTTGCACGGCTGGATATGGCGGGGATGCCCGACGTGATTACCGTTTTGTCGGGTCGCGAAAGCAGCGTGCGCAAGCTTGATGACTTGCGCCGCCAGCATGGGGATGCGCCTGCTGACTGGATGCCGCAATTGCTGCAAGTGGCGCAGGACGGCCCGTCGGCATTATGGGCGGGCGGACGTCGCTAATGGCCGCTTGCACTGCCATTAACCCAGCCGCTGGCTCCGCCGAAACGATGGTGGGAACGGTTGATTGCTTCATGCAGTCAAATGTCCAGTCGGGCTATGCCAGCCTGTTGGGCCCGGGTAGCGGATTTGGCTATGCTCTGACCATTGCTTTGACGCTATATGTCGCTGTTGTGGGATACCGGCTGATCTTTGGCCGGTCATCGCTGAGCGTAAGTGAAATGGCCCCGCGTATGCTGATGATTGGCGCACTGCTGGCGCTGACCAGCAGCTGGGCGACCTATCAAGTGCTCGTTTACGACGTATTGACCGATGGGCCAGAAGAAATTGCGACGATGATCAATCCCGGCTCGGGTAAACAAGCCGGATTGAATGCGCGTATTGACGTGCTGTCCACGCGCATGGTCGAACTGGCTGATGCGTGGACAGAATTTGACGCACGCGTCGGTCCACAAGAGATGCCAAAGGCAGCTGAGATGCCACTAGCAGCAGCGCCGGCGGGTATTACCGCCTTCGTCGCGCCTAAAGACTCGCTTGGTCCCAATATGCTGCTGATCAGCGCATTGTTGCTGGTGCTGGGTTCAGCAGGGGTGCTGGTCGTGGCCAAAATCATCCTCGGATTGCTATTAATGCTCGGGCCGGTTTTTGCAGGATTGGCGCTGTTTTCAGCAACCAGAGGCCTAACGCTTGGCTGGGCACGTGCCGCAGTGGTCATGGCGTTGGTGCCATTAATGGTGATGATGACATCGGCGGGCGCGGTGGCGTTGCTCGAACCGATGCTCACCGACATGATCGTGTCGGCTGGCCGAGGCGTTTTCTCGCTGCGCCCGGCGCTGACAATATTGGTTGTGGTCATATTGATGGTCGCAGTTTCGGTTCAGCTGTTCCGCGTGGGGCGCACGATTGTCAGCGGCTGGACATTGTCGTTCGGGCAAAATGCGACAGCCAATACCCCGCCCCCGCCAGCAGTGCTTGCAGGTGGCCAGAACGCCACAGCAGAGCCGATGTTTAATGAGCGCATCCAATCGCTGGTTGGCTCGATCGAGCGGACCGCAATGGCCGCCCCAGCAGCGATGGCACCAATACAGCGGTCAATCCTTTTGCCGCAGCGTCAGGACGTCGACATAAGCCAGTCGCGCGTGGCTGATAACAGCAATCCCGACCGACGTATCGCCCGCAGCCGCACAACATTGCAGCGCGCACCCATTAAGCCTTTTAGGAACGCCGCATGACCGCCAAGCAGTTTCTTTTTGCCCTGACGGGACTTTTGCTGGCTGCTCCGGTCTGTGCCCAAATATCGGACCCCGCCCCGGCGCAGGTTGATTCGCACATCCGCTATGTCGACTATCATCCCGATGCCGTTGTCCGGCTGGTTGGCTATACCGGTTATCAGGTGATCATGGAATTTGAAGCGGGCGAGAAGATCGAGACGGTGGGCATCGGCGATTCGTCTGGCTGGCAAGTGACCCCCAACGGCGCGGCGACGGTGATGTTTTTGAAACCCGTTGGTTTGCCGCGCACCACCAATATGTCGATTGTCACCAACCAGCGCCGTTATAATCTGGAATTGATCGCACGGTCGGGTGCGAAGGTGCCACAAAGCGAGATCATCTACGCCTTACGCTTTCGCTATCCGCAAAAGACCGCTGAAACCGCGCAACCAACCGCTTCTCCGCCGCCGTTTATAACCACGCCGCCCGAGCAGTGGAACCGCGCCTATAGCTATGACGGTGCCAAGGGTAACGTGCCTGAGCAGGTGTTTGACGACGGCAAGGCAACTTATTTCCGCTTTGCCGCCACCGCATCGGTCCCCGCCATTTTCAGCATCACGCCCGATGCCGGGGAGAGCATTGTCAATTTTGCCGTTCGCGGGCCGTTTGTGGTTGTCGAACAGGTCGCGCCGCAATTCGTCCTGCGCCAAGGCAAAGATGTCACGTTCATTTTCAATGACGCATACGCGGTCCCGACCCCGGGCGCGGATGCACCCAAGCAGCGTCCCAAGCGCAAAAAAGGCTTATTCGGCGGCGTCTTTGGTAGTCCGGCAAATGGAGCGAAACCATGAGCATATTGAAATCGCACAAAGCCGACCCCCGCGCCGCTATGGAACCCGGTGCGCTATACGCCGCCAATCAATTGGCGCTGTCACCCGTTGCTATGCCGACTGGCTTGACGCCGGGTATGAAGCTTGGCGTCGTTGGTATCGCGTTGCTCGGCGTTCTGACATTCACGACGCTGGCGACCAGCCGGGGTGACGCGGCGAAAACAATAGCAGCGCAGCCTGCGCGAAATACCGTCGCTGCCATCGTCCCTGCGGGCGGGCTTGTGCCGAAAGCAGTCTTATTGCCGGGGCCGCCCGAGCTTGCGCCCCCGACGCTGGTGCCACCGCCGGCAGACGGCG
>JANLRW010000025.1:0-3264 GCA_031361925.1 Sphingomonadales bacterium | reverse complement strand
CCCCTGACTAATTTGCGCATTGCCGCTCTGCGTTTGCGCAAGCGCGACCTGCAACGCGTTGCGCGCGCTGTTGAGCTAGCTTTGCGCAATGTCGAGACCCGCCTTGGATACAAAGCCACGCTCGGCCAGCGCCTTTTGCCGCGCAAAATCGCGTTCCTGTATCTCCAACTCGGACCGTGACCGCGCGACATTGGCGACCGTCTGCTGTAGACCGGCGCGCGCCAACGCAACCTGCGCCTCCGACTGTTGCACCCGCGCGCGAACGCGGGTCGGGTCGATTTCGGCGAGGATTTGCCCCGCCTTCACCGGCGAATTGAAATCGACATAGACCTTGGTGACCTGACCCGAAACCTCGGTGCCGACCTTGATGGTATTCAGCGCACGGACCTTGCCGCTGGCCGAAACCTTGCGCAGCACTTCACCGCGCGTGACGGTCTCGCTGATATATTCATAGTCATGCGGGGTAGGGCGGAGGATGCGGTAGAGCACGAAGAGCAGCACAATCGCAATAATTGCCGACCACACGCGATGCCGCTTCACCCATGAACTGATGGTCGTCAGCATATTGTCGTGCCCAATCCCTGATATCGAGTTTGCACGTATATTGAGGGGGATGCGGGATGGCTAGCGGTTATGTTGGGGAGTGTTGGGAATTAGATGGCGGCTTTCGACAACATTGCGGACATTAGGATGCTTGCGCTAACCATCATGCTCAATGGACGATCAGACCAATCTATGTAAGCGATTCGGGGCCGAGTGCTATCCAAGCCTGCCTTATTTAAACCTCGGGGTGGCGTCGGCGACATTAGGGCAACAACCCATCAATGGCCTTCGCCATTCACCTAAAGGCAGCACGACTGGTTGGTATTTATGGGGAGGCGAGCAGCTTTCATCCGCCGCTGATTTCTTTCAGCCAGTTCACGGCGCCCATCTTGATGAAATTCTGCCAGCGATAGTTCCATACCTCAGCCTACCGGCGGGCTGGCGCTTCCAAATTGCACTAGGTCACGAAGACGTTTGGTTTGACGCCTGCCTCTTGCACGAGACCTAACGTCTGCTTCCCAAAACCAACTAGACGCCGCGCCGACAAAGCCACCGCCCAACAGAAAACCCGCCGGAATAACTCCCGGCGGGTTTTTGTTCAGTCCTCAGAGCTCAGCGAGAAGTCTTATTCTTCCTCGCCAGCGTCCTTGTCCATCACGTCGGCCATAACATCGTCCATTGCCGCGTCTTCGGTGGTCAGGTCATCAGCAATGACCTTGGCCAGCACGTCGTCGCCAATTGCGGCTTCGGGGCCTTGGGCCAGTTCGGCGGCATGTTCTTCGGCGGCGGTGTCAGGTGCTATCAGGCTTTCCTGCAGCTTCTTATACTGCGCACGGAGTGCGGCATCGCGGCTGTTGGCGGTGACCCGCATCCGGTGCATCGCCGAGCCTGTCCCTGCCGGGATTAGACGACCAACGATCACGTTTTCCTTCAGGCCAGTCAGGATGTCCTTCTTACCCTCAACCGCGGCCTGCGTCAGCACGCGGGTGGTTTCCTGGAACGACGCGGCCGAGATGAAGCTGCGGGTTTGCAGCGACGCCTTGGTGATGCCGAGCAGGACCGGATTGCCGACAGCTGGCTTTTGCTTGGCCGTCAGCTTGGCGTTGATCGCATCCATTTCTTCACGGTCAACCTGTTCTGCGGCCAGCAAAGTCGTGTCGCCGCCGTCGGTGATTTCAACCTTTTGCAGCATCTGGCGAACAATCGTTTCGATGTGCTTGTCGTTGATCTTCACGCCCTGCAAACGGTACACTTCTTGGATTTCGGCCACCAGATATTCGGCCAGCGCTTCGACGCCCATGACTTCGAGGATGTCATGTGGGTCGGGCGAGCCCGAGATCAGGTTATCGCCCTTACGGACGAAATCGCCTTCCTGCACATCGAGAACCTTGGTTTTCGGAATGAGATATTCAATCCGGTCACCTTCTTCGGGCACAATCGCGATTTTGCGTTTGGCTTTGTAATCGCGGACGAATTCGACATGGCCCGAAATCTTGGCGATGACCGCGCAATCCTTTGGCTTACGCGCTTCGAACAGCTCGGCAACGCGCGGCAGACCGCCGGTGATGTCGCGGGTCTTGGCGGATTCGCGGGTCACACGGGCGATAACGTCGCCTGCCTGCACCTCTTGGCCGTCCTCGACCGACAGCATCGTGCCAGGTCCAAGCAGATAACGTCCAGCTTCACCACTGTCGCCGTCGAGCAAGGTCAAGCGCGGGCGCAGTTCCTCTTTCTTGGCGCGACCGATTGAACGGTCTTCGGTGATGATGCTTTGCGCGATACCAGTGGCTTCGTCGGTTTGCTCCGAAAGGGTGCGGCCGTCGATCAAGTCCTGGAATTTCACAACGCCCGATTTGTCGGTGATGACCGGCATCGTGAAAGGGTCCCAATCGGCGAGACGTGCGCCCGCTTCGACCTCGTCGCCGTCAGCATAAACCAGCGTCGCACCGTATGGCAGACGGTGGATTTCCAGCTCACGACCATCGCGGTCGAGGATGACGAGTTCGCCGTTCCGCGCCATCGCCAAACGGCGTTTGCGCTTGTCGATGATAGTCGGCAAGTCGCGGTACATGACCTTACCTGCTGATGATGCATCGAGGTTCGACTGCTCGTTCAACTGCGCTGCACCACCGATGTGGAAGGTACGCATGGTCAGCTGGGTGCCGGGTTCGCCGATGGACTGGGCGGCAATAACGCCGACCGCTTCACCGATGTTCACTGGCGTACCACGGGCCAGATCGCGTCCGTAGCAAGTGCCGCACACGCCGACCTTAGATTCGCAAACCAGCGGGCTGCGGATCTTCAGCGCTTGCAGGCCGGTGGCTTCCATTTCGGCAACCATCGGTTCGTCGAGCAACGTGCCCGACGGGATCAGCACTTTGCCATCGGCATCGGTGATGTCTTCGGCAGTGGTGCGGCCCAAAACACGTTCGGCGAGCGACGCGATAGTCGAACCACCCTGAACGATCGAGCGCATTTCCAGCGCTCGTTCGGTGCCGCAATCGACTTCGACGATCGTGCAATCCTGCGACACGTCAACCAGACGACGCGTCAGATAACCCGAGTTGGCAGTCTTCAAAGCGGTGTCGGCCAGACCCTTACGGGCACCATGGGTCGAGTTGAAATACTCGAGGACGGTCAAACCTTCCTTGAAGTTCGAGATGATCGGTGTTTCGATGATCTCGCCCGACGGCTTCGCCATCAACCCGCGCATACCCGCAA
>JANLRW010000370.1:0-3025 GCA_031361925.1 Sphingomonadales bacterium | reverse complement strand
CCACCCCGGCGAGGCGATGGACAAAAACTTGTACGACCTGCCGCCCGCAGAACTCAGCTTGGTCCCGACCGTCTGCGGTTCGCTCCGCGAGGCGCTGGAAAGCTTGATCGCCGACCAGGACTTCCTGTTGAAGGGCGGCGTGTTCACGCAGGACCAGATCGACGCCTATATCGAGCTGAAATGGCCTGAAGTATATCGCTGGGAAATGGCCCCAAGCCCGGTCGAATTCGACATGTATTACAGCTACTGATTTAACGCATCCAATCAGTATCTGAAGGCCCGGTGGTTGTGGGACTACCGGGCCTTTTTTGTCTGGCGAACGACCCGCGCCAGCATGACGATTGTCTTACAATTCTATTTCGGCGCATGGCATTTGCGGTCATGAAAACCCCATAATTGAGTCTTGGCAAACGATTACCGAAATCCCTGCAAAAAGGGGATTTCAAACATGCACGTCGATTCAAAACCCGCACATCGCGGCATAAATATCCACACTTCGCTGACGCTTGCCAGTATCATCGCGATTGGTTTGGCCAGCCCGTCTTTCGCGCAGGATGCCCCTGCCGAGGATAATGATTCGGGCCTGACTGAAATCGTGGTCACCGCCCAAAAGCGCAGTGAAAATCTGCAGGAAGTTCCCATCGCGATTTCGGTGCTGGGCAGCGAAGGTCTTGAAAATCGTAACGTTCAGTCGTTACTCGACCTTGGCGACGGCGCGATCCCGAGCTTGCGCGTCGCGCCGTTCTTTTCGCGTCCAGGCGCGCTCATTATCAACGTGCGCGGCGTCGGCGTATTGTCCGACAGTAACCAGCCTGCGCGCGATCAGGGCGTTGGCGTCTATGTCGACGGGGTGTATCTCGGGCGCGCCCAAGGGCTGGGCACCGCACTCTATGACGTTGCCAATATCGAGGTGCTTAAAGGACCGCAGGGCACGTTGTTCGGTCGCAATACCGAAGGCGGCGCGGTCAATATCGTCACCAAAAGGCCAAGCGGCGAATTCAAGTTGGATGCAACCTTTGGCGCGGGTAACTATGGTAGTTACAAGGCAGAAGTGCATCTTGACCTGCCCGAGGCCAATAATCTCAGCCTGAAACTCGATGGTGTTTTGACCCGCCGCGACGGCTTTGTGAAAAACCCGCTTCCCGGCGAGCTCGATTATAACAGCTTTGACAAGCGCGGCTTCCGTGCCGAAGTGCAATGGACGCCGTCACCAACGTTTAAAGCCAATTATGCGTTCGACATCGCCTATGACGCGACCTCCACCTTGTATCTGCAATTGGTCGAAGGCCCCGTCGGCGCGCCGGCGACGGCTACCGCGCCCGCTATTGCGCCTAACCGGCTCGCCGCGCTCGCGCGCATTCAACCACGACGCGCCAGCGTTGCAGCCGTCGGAACACCGCAGCAGGAGAGCATCGGCAAGACCAATGGCGTCCGGCTCGGGCTGGAATGGGAAGCGGCGAAAAACCTGACGCTCAAATCGATAACCGCTTATCGCAACCTGCAACAGACGCAGTATGATAATGGCTCGGCCGTACCCACCTTGCAACAACCCCGCACAACGACCAATCCGACAGGCAGCTTTCTGCTGCCCACGCCGTTCCAGTTCGCGCGCTATAGCCTCGCACCGTTCGACCAGGACCAGTTCAGTCAGGAGTTGCAGGCGATTGGCGAATTCGCTCGCCTTAAATATCAGTTCGGCGCGTTATATTATGTCGAAAATGTCGAGGACGCCGCGCAGGCATTCAATACCCTGCAGCTTACCGATGCCGACGGCACCGCCTTTGTCGTGCGCCAGATCAATTATGCGGCTCAGGTCATCCAGCGCGCCAGCCGCGTTAAAACGACCAGCGTCGGTGTGTATGGACAAGCCACCTACACCCCGCCCATCGCGGGCGATGCGTTCCATCTCACCGTTGGTGGCCGCTGGACCCGCGACAAAAAAGAGGGCAGCCTGTTTACGATTAACGGAGCGGTGCCGTTAATACCCGTCAACGGTGTCAACCGCGTTGGTGCCATTCCGTTGGACGCCTCATGGTCGCGGGTCGATCCGCTGGTCAACCTGTCGGTCGATGTCTCCGATGACATCCATATCTATGGCAAATGGAGCACGGGTTATAAGTCGGGCGGTGCGAGTTCGCGGTCGCTCAGTTACCGCGAGTTCAACCCCGAAACCGTTTCGATGTTCGAAATAGGCGCAAAAACCGAGTTCTGGGATCGCCGGGCGCGGCTCAATCTTGCCGGTTATGTGGGTAATTATAAGGATATCCAGCTCGACTTTGCCGGTCTTTACGAAGATGTCATCAACGGCGTGCGGGTAACCACGACGCGCACCACG
Organism: Sphingomonadales bacterium; assembly: GCA_031361925.1. Classification (GTDB taxonomy): domain Bacteria; phylum Pseudomonadota; class Alphaproteobacteria; order Sphingomonadales; family Sphingomonadaceae; genus Sphingorhabdus_B. Next base: position 690 of record JANLRW010000370.1, on the reverse strand, counting down.
CTCGATGTCGTCAACGCGCCGGGCAAAGGCAAGCTGAAAGGCATCGAGGCCGAACTCACGCTTGCCCCCACCGACGGTCTGACCATTTCGGCAAGCTATGCCTATAACAGCGTCAAAATCCCCGACACGGTCAACCCGTTCCCGCAAACCGGTGGTGTATTCATCACCGTCCCGATCCCGATCTATCAGGTCTATACGCCCGAACATTCGGCGAGCGGCTCGATCGATTACGAAGTGCCGCTCGACGGCTACACGCTTAAGGCGCATTTGGACGGCAATTATTCTTCGGGCTATTATGCCGGTTACACCGATTCAGAATATGATCCCGTCACCCGCGCGGTTCGTTATAAGCAGCCAAAGGGCGAATCCGGGCTTATTTTTAATGGAAGGCTTGCGGTTGCCGATGTCGAGATGGGCAATAGCGGGGCAAGGCTGACCTTTTCGGTATGGGCGCGCAATCTGCTCAACGAACAACATCTGTTTTTCAAATCGGGCGCACCGCGCAGCGGCGTGCAAGGCTTCTTTAACGATCCGCGCACCTTCGGTATCGAAGCCAATATTAAGATGTAAGGGAAAGCCATGACGACGACTTTGAAACGATATCTCGGCCAGCTCGCTGCGGGTGCGGTTTGTTGCGCCGTCATGGCCGTTGCTGCCGATGCGGCCGAAAATGCCAGCGCCGAACGCTCT
>JANLRW010000189.1:0-1650 GCA_031361925.1 Sphingomonadales bacterium | reverse complement strand
GTCAGCTATTTTCCGATGTCCGATTATCTGGGGGGTGGCCGTTTCGTATCGTTGCTCTCAGGGCAGGAAACCGAGGTCAACATCGCCCGGAAAACCGTCGACGCGACTTATTACGGCACCAACGTGCCAGCTACCCATACGCCCAAATTCTCGGTCGCTGCGGGCGTGACGGTGATCCCGCCCAATGGCTTGCCGCAACTGTGGCAGGGCAAGGCCGCGCGGCCTGACAAGTTTGTCATATTGGGCGCGGGCAAGACCGCGATGGATGTTGGCATCTGGCTGCTGCGGTCGGGTGCCAACGCCGACGATATCATCTGGGTGACGCCCCGCGATTCCTGGCTGCTCAACCGTAACAACACCCAGCCCGGTGCGGAGTTTTTCCACGAGACGATGGGCGGGCAAGCGGCCATCATGGAGGCGCTGTCGCTGGCGGCGGACGCCGATGAGCTGTTCGCGCGGCTTGAGCAGGCTGGCGTGATGCTGCGCATTGACCCGGATGCGAAACCGTCGATGTTCCACTACGCGACAATTTCAGAAGGCGAAGTGGCGTTGCTGCGCGGCATAAAAAATGTCGTCCGCATGGGCCGTGTCCGATCTATCGACACAGACGGGATGCAGTTGGAGAAAGGCGATTACCCGGTTCCGGGCAATCCCATTTATATTGACTGCACCGCAACGGCGGTCGAACGCCGCCCCGTTGTTCCGCAATTCCAAGGTGATCTGATCACGCTACAAATGATCCGTGTGCCGCAACCAGCGTTCAGCGCGGCGCTGACCGCGTTTATCGAAGCAAAGTTCGACGATGATGATACCAAGAACGCGTTTGGCCGACCGGTGCCTTTGCCCGACGGCATCGCGCAATATCCGGCGGCGAGCATGACCAATATGATGAACCAGGTCGCGTGGACACAGAACGGACAGGTGCGCGACTGGATATTGAACAGCCGTCTCGACGGCTTTGGCAAAATGATTGCCAGCATCAAACCCGGTGAAGCTGATAAGATGGCAGTGATGTCCCAGTTTAGGAGTCATGCAATGGCTGCAATGGGCAATATCCCCAAGCTGATGGCGCTAGCGCAATGAATTCACATATGGAGACGCGAAGATGAATTCTGCATTGCTCGGGCTGTTGCTTTTGCAGACGTTGGTCCACACGACCGAACTCGCACCCGAGCCGCGCCCGCCGGCGCCCACCGAGCGGCGTGGCAATCCCGAAGGGTTAGCGTTTTTTGCCGATCGCAATGCGCAAGTGGATGTCGAACAGGCAATGGCGAGTGCAAAGCTGAGCGGCAAGACTGTGCTGGTCATCATGGGTGCGAACTGGTGCCACGACAGCGTCGGCCTCGCAGGCTGGCTCGACACGCCACGCTTTATGGACATGATGCGCGACCGCTATGCAATCGTCTATGTCGAGGTCGGCACCCCGCAAACCGGCAAAGGTCGCAATCTCGATATCGCCAAACGGTTCGGCATCAAAAAAGTAAAAAGCACGCCACTTGTGATGCTGGTGTCAGCGGATGGGAAATTGCTTAACAGCAAGAAGGATGCCGCGGGCTGGCGCAATGCGGCGAGCCGGAGCGAGGAGGAGATCTATCGCTATTTCGCCGAATTCAGCCCCGCTCAGAAATAGATGTCGATATAATCAGTCAG
>JANLRW010000321.1:0-2088 GCA_031361925.1 Sphingomonadales bacterium | reverse complement strand
CGCCACGGTGAAATAGCAACGAGCGGCCATGCCAGCCAATCGACCGGATTGGCGGCCTTTAACACCCAGTGGAACGGCCCGAAATACATCGCGCTGTGGTAGAATATGAGCATTGCAAACGCGCCGATCCGCAACCAGTCTAGGCCGAAATGGCGCTGGATCGAGATATTGGTGATGATGCCGACCTTGGTCATTGCGACTGGGGTAGCGATCAGAAACAAAAATCGGGTTAAAACGGCGCTTCAGCGCTTAGTATGACGCTGCCACGCTCTTTGGCCTACTCATCGCCGTAAACGGCAACAAGCTTTTCGCCCGGGCTTGTCGCCTTGCCGCGATACATGCCCGGCGTACTGAAGCTAAACGTCGCGGTGCCGTCGGGCGCGGCGACGATCACACCGCCCGTGCCGCCGAGCAGGCCGACCTCTTTGATCACATGGTCAGCGGCGGTTTGCGCGTCTTCACCCAGCATTCGCATCCGAGCGCAAATTTCGTGGGCGACGCCCAGCCGGATGAAGAATTCGCCCGCACCAGTGGCGCTCACCCCGCAGGCGCGGTTATCGGCATAATTGCCTGCGCCGATAATCGGCGAATCGCCAATCCGGCCCCAGCGTTTGCCGGTCAGGCCACCGGTTGATGTGCCCGCCGCGACATTGCCGTCGCTATCGACTGCAACCGCGCCGACGGTGCCGTACTTCAAATCGACGTCATACCAACCGAGTTTCTTTGCCTTCAATTCCTCCAGCTGCCGCCAACGTTCGGGGGTGGCGAAATAGTCGGGGCTGACCTGCTCCAAGCCTTGTTCGCGGCTGAATTCGTCGGCGCCTTCTCTGGACAGCATCACATGCGGGCTTTTCTCCATAACCGCGCGGGCAAGAAGGATCGGGTTTTTGGTGTAACGTGCGCCGGTCACAGCACCTGCGCCCATCGTCTTGCCGTCCATGATCGAGGCGTCGAGCTCGTTTACGCCTTTATAAGTGAAAACCGCGCCTTTGCCCGCGTTGAAAGTCTCGTCGTCCTCCATCACCATGATCGCGGCGCTGACTGCGTCCATCGCGCTGCCTCCTTTGGACAGCACTGCTGAACCAGCGTCCAGTGCGCGGTTCAGACCGGCGCGTGCGGCGGCGTCCTTTTCGGGCGGTAACGTAGCTCGTTCCATGCTGCCAGCGCCGCCGTGGATAACAATGGTCCATTTTTTTAAAGCCACGGGCTTCTCCTCATTGTCTTGGCCATGCGCACCAGGATGCGCGGCTGCCGGTCCGGCAAGGGTTAGTGTCAAGAGCAACCAGATAGAACAGAAAAATGCCCGCATGGATAAACCCCCTTAAAAACGCATCGCCACGCTTACCCCTGCGCTTTTGCTATCGCCCCAAGGCAATATCAAGGCCTGTCGTTCGCTGCGTCGGTTGGTAATAAGAAAACCCGATGCGGTGCCGATGCCTGCGCCAACCACGACGTCATACCAGTGATGCTTGTCTGCCTGCACACGGGCAACGCCGACGAAGCTGGCAACCAGCATCGCTGGAATGCCGACGCCAGCGCCCTGACGGTTGTATAGCGTCGCAGCGGCGGCAAAAGCGGTGCTGGTATGGCCCGAGGGAAAGCTTTTTCGGTCGCTGCCATCAGGGCGCAGTTCGGGGAAGGCTTCTTTAAGTCCTGTGGAAATCAAGGCCGACGCACCAATCGACCCTGCGGCTTGAAATGCCCCTTGCTTGTCGCCTTTGGCAATCGGAACGCCGAGCGCAGCAATTGACAGCCCCGCGACCCCCACGTCACTTGCCGTTCCCCATGCCTTTTCGTTTTTGGCTTGCGCTGACACGGGCGCTGCTACCAACATAATTGCTAGCAAAATTTGGCTGATGTAGTTTTTCATATCTTATCTTTCGGTACGCCATCGTGACCATCTAGGGCTGGCTATGCGGGCCTATCGTTACATTCCGCTAACCACTATACGGCTTTAAGGCCATGTCGCTGCAAGATTTGGGCGAAGGCAAACAATTGCCTTCGCTGTGCGCGCCGCCTATACTTGCAAGTATGTCATCCATCCGTCCATGGCGCGATATCGCGCGTCGTCAATCCCGCCAGATCATG
>JANLRW010000312.1:0-1643 GCA_031361925.1 Sphingomonadales bacterium | reverse complement strand
CGAATCCCCTCCGGCCAAGCCGCTGATCGGCGCGGTCGAGGGCTATGCGCTCGCGGGCGGCATGGAAATCGCGATTGCCTGTGATTTGCTGGTGGCGAATGACAAGGCGCAGTTCGGCATTCCCGAGGTCAAGCGCAGCCTTGTCGCGGCGGCTGGCGGCCTGCTCACTTTGCCGTCGATCATTGGCAAGCGGATGGCGATGGAACTCGCGCTGACTGGCGATTTTATCTCTGCCCAGCGCGCCTATGAAATCGGCTTCGTCAACCGCATTACCGACGGTGCGGCGCTCGATGCCGCGCTTGAACTGGCGGCGAAGGTTGCGGCGAACGGCCCGCTCGCTTTGATCGCTACCAAGCGGATTATCAACGAACGCCCCGACTGGAACTCGGCCGAAATGTGGGCCAAGCAAGCCGAGATCGCAATGCCGGTTATTACCTCCGCCGATGCGCGCGAAGGGTCGATGGCCTTTGCCGAAAAGCGCAAACCCAATTGGCTGGGTAAATAGTGACCCATCCAAGCGTTCATGCCGCAGCCAATCCGGACAAGCCCGCCGTCATTATGGCCGGGTCGGGCGAGACCGTTACCTACCGTCAGCTCGACGAACGCTCTAACCAATGCGCGCATCTGTTCCGTTCATTGGGGTTGCAGCACGGCGATACCGTGGCGTTCTGTCTGGAAAATCGCGCGGAATTTTTCGACCTCGTTTGGGGCGCGCAACGGGCGGGGCTGATTTACGTTGCAATTAGCTGCCGCCTGACGCCGAGCGAAATGGACTATATCCTGAACGACAGCGGATCGAAGGCGCTGTTTGCGAGCGGCTATCTCGGCGCGACGCTCGATCAGCTACAAAGCCCGGTAAAGCGGTATATTCTGGGCGGCGAACGTGTCGGATGGGGATCTTACGTGTCTGCGGTTGTGAATATGCCGACGACACCCATCGCCGATGAGCGTGCGGGCACTGACATGCTCTACAGCTCGGGCACCACTGGCCAGCCCAAGGGTGTGCGCTTTCCTCTGCCCGAAGACCCCGATATCGCAGGGTCGAATCCGCTATCGGGTTTGGCCGCTATGGCTTTCAAATTTTCGGAAGCCAGCGTCTATCTGTCGCCCGCGCCGCTCTATCATGCCGCTCCTTTGCGCTGGTGCGTTGCGGTGCACCGGCTGGGCGGAACCGTAGTCGTGATGGAAAAATTCGACCCCGAAGCGGCGCTCGCGGCTATCGAAAAATATAAGATCAACGCCAGCCAATGGGTGCCGACGCATTTCGCGCGGATGCTCAAGCTGCCCGACGAGACCCGCAGTAAATATGACGTCTCAAGTCTGGAAACTGCGGTTCATGCCGCCGCGCCTTGCCCGGTTCCGATCAAGGAAGCGATGATCGCATGGTGGGGACCCGTGCTGCGCGAATATTATGCGGGAACCGAGGGCCAAGGTATCACCTTCATTTCCAGCGAAGAATGGTTGACGCACAAAGGATCTGTCGGGCGGCCGCTGAACGCTGTCATGCACATCTGCGACGAGAATGGCGACGATGTGCCGGTGGGGCAGGAAGGCACGGTGTTCTTCGAAAGCGCCGCGACTTTTAGCTATCACTACGATCCTGAAAAAACCAAATCTGCGACCAACAAGCATGGCTGGACGAC
>JANLRW010000306.1:0-4605 GCA_031361925.1 Sphingomonadales bacterium | reverse complement strand
CGATATTTCTTCAGCAAACCGCCGCCGACGCTCCCACCCATGACGGATTTGTCGCACTCATCCATCAGCATTTGGACAATCTGCCGTGCCGAGCCATCGCAGAATAACTGCCCAAGCGTTTTTTCATGATGTGCGATGCCGTGTGCATCCACCATGCCGATGAAATCTTGCGGCGTGTAACGCCCAAGCGCGGATTTGGCGAAATGGGGGTTGGCCGACAGATAACGGTCGGCTTGTGCGTTTACGTTGGTGAAGTTGCAACGCCCGCCGCCCGAAATCAGAATTTTCTTCCCCGGCCCGCTGGCATGGTCAATGACCAGCGCCCGCCGCCCGCGCTGCCCGGCGGTCAGCGCACACATCAACCCTGCGCCACCTGCCCCCAATATGATTACGTCGTAATTTCCGGCTTCCATCATTGCCCCTTGGCATGGCATAGACCGGACATGAAGAGATTTGTCGCCGCAGTGTCACTGCTCGCCCTTTCGCCCGATGCGCTCGCCAATGACAGCAGCGCCGCGATCGGCCTTGGCGGGCTGGAACTCACGCAGAGCGACGCTATCAGTATGGATAGCGAAGAACTGCTCCTCAGCCGTGAGCGGGTGACAGTCAAATATCGCTTTACCAACACCAGCAGCAAGGATGTCGAAACGCTCGTTTCGTTCCCACTACCCGCCATTCCGGCTGGCGTTGATGGCCATATGGGCGATCAGGGGTTTCCAGACTGGACCACGGACTTGGAGTTCAAAACGCTCGTCGATGGACAGCCTGTGAAGCTGGAAATGCGGGATATCGTGTCGATCATGGGGGACAGTAAAAACCGGGATGTTTCGGCGGCACTGAATAAACTTGGGTGGCCCATCAGATATTGGAGCGACTATAAATTTCAGCAAAAGCTGCAGGAATTGTCGGCCACCGAAAAGGCCGCAGGGGTCGTCAAAGGCCTGCTTCGCAGCGATGAGCGCGGGGCTTACATTATGCCCAATTGGCAGGTCGCAACGCATGTTACCCGGACCCAAATCTTTCCGGCAGGCAAAACGGTGATGGTTGAACATAGCTACAAACCCGTCATGGGTGGGAGCGTCGGCGGCGGTTTGCTGAAGAAATATCGCAAGGATTCCAGCGATTACTTAAAGGCGCACTGCGTAGACAAAAGCTTTTTGAGAGGCTTCGACGCGCGAATTGCGGCGCAAGAAAGAGCTTCGAAAAAAGAGGGTAAGGAATATGGCAACATCTACGGCGAGGAATGGCTAAGCTATGTTCTGAAGTCAGGCGCAAACTGGAAGGGTCCGATTAAGGATTTCCGCTTGGTCGTCGATAAGGGAGCGGCCGGAAACATGGTGAGTTTCTGCATGGACGGGGTCAAAAAGATTAATGCGACACAGTTCGAAGTAAGAAAGACCAACTTCGAACCATCGCACAACCTGAATATCCTGATCGTCCGATTTGCTGACCCGTCGACGTGGTAAGCTTGGTGTTGCGCTGATACCGCTTTTATCGCTATGGGCGGCGCCATGACAGACCAACCAGACACTCCGCCCGACCATCTTTCGATCAACCCGTCGAGCGCGCATTTCGATGGCGACTTGCTGTCACGCGGCGTCGGTATTCGCTTTAAAGGCGAAACGCGCACCAATGTTGAGGAATATTCCATTTCGGAGGGCTGGATAAAAGTGCAGGCCGGCAAGGCGCGCGACCGCAAAGGACAGCCGTTATTGCTCAAACTGAGCGGACCGGTGGAGGCTTGGTACGAAGATCTGGGCGACGATGCGCCGGTGGCCCGGGCCTAACGCATCGGAAACAGCGCAACGATCTTTGCCAACTGCTCGTTGACCGGGTCAAGCTCACCATCATTGGTTTTTCCCAAACGCACCACGGTCAATTTATGCTGTGGCGAAACCAGAACAAACTGACCCAAATGGCCCAGTGCCGAGAACACATCGCTTGGACCTTTTTCAGGAAATAGCACTTGATCGCGCCCTGCATTTCGCTTGCGATTGAGCCAGATATGCGCGCCGTAGCTGGTATCGGCCGGACTTGGTGTTCGCATGAATCGGGTCCAACTCGTCGGCAATAACTGTGCTGCGCGCACCGATCCGTTGTTGCGCAAGAATTCCCCAAATTTTGCCCAATCGCGGGCGGTCGCATGGATGATACTGCCGCCGAGCATCGTGCCGTTACGGTCAAATTCGGGAAAGGCGCTGGTCATGCCGAGCGGTTCAAACAGCCGCCCGCGGGCATATTCGAGCATCGCATCACGGCGCACCTCCGGGTCTTTGCTGTCGGTCAGCGAACGGGTCATGATATCTGTCAAGATGATACTGGTCGCCGAACTATATTCAAACTTCTCCGCTGGCTGTGCCTCGAGCATTCGGCTTTCGGCGTAACGCGCCGTGTTTTCGCGGCCGTCGAGAAACAACATCCGCGTGGTGTCGGCCTCTTGGATTTCAATGTCGCTGTCAGGCTCCAAGCCCTCGGTATGATCGAGTCCGGACGCCATGTGGAGCAAATGACGCAGTGTGATCTTGGCGCGCGGGTCACCGGGGGTTTGCCATTCAGGAACAGGTGCCGGCTCATCAAGCGCGAGCCTGCCGTCGGCAATCATTAGACCAATCAGTGTCGCAGTAACGCTTTTGGCCATTGACCAGCTAATCAGCCGCGTGTCGGGGCCGTAACCCGGCGCATAACGCTCGGCAACCACCCTGCCGCCCTGCATGATAACCAGCGCGCGGGTTTCTGACATCGTAGGATCTTCGAACATCGGCGCCATTACTGCGGCCAGCTTGGCCTTGCTGACGACCGCATCATTAACGATCATCGTCTTCCCGGGCGTTACAGGCTGGACAGGAAGTTCATCCGCGCACGATACCAGCGCTAAAGCGATGATTGCGGAAAAAGCGGTTGCGGCGACGCGGTTTTTGTTTCTAGGCATGGCATGGACCGATGCACTAAATGGAGGGCCAATGGCAACCGCAACTTCTAACCCAGCTGGAAAAGCGCCGCCCAGCCGTTTGCGTCTAGCGCGCAACATTGTCTTAGCACTGCTGGCCGTTGTGATCCTTTGGCTGATCTGGAATTGGGGCAGCATCACCGGGCAGGCGCAACTGGGTGCGTCATACGGCGCCCATGTCGCGTGCTCGTGCCGCTATATTGAAGGCCGCGATTTGAAAAGTTGTGAGTCCGATTTTGAACCGGGAATGGAACTGGTCGGGCTTTCCGATGACCCCAAAAACAAACGCGTCACCGCGTCAGTCCCATTTTTAGCCCAAGCAGTGGCCGAACGGCGCGGCGCTTTCGGTTGTGTGCAACTAAACGAGGCTGAGATCAGCGCGCTTTAAGCCGCTGCGACCCACTTGGTTGCCGAAGTCTGTTCAATCCACGCCCCGCCGAGCACGCGGTCGCCGTCATAAAGCACTGCTGCCTGCCCCGGCGCAACGCCGTATTCCGGGTTGTCGAATCGTAGCCACTCGCCGTCGAACGTGGCCGGAACGGGCCTTGCCATCGAACGGACCTTGGCCATGATCGGCCGCCCACGCACATCGCCGAGCCAGTTGGCGTCGACCACGCGCGCTGCATCGACCGCCAGCGCCTCGCGCGGACCGACGATGACTTGCTGTGTCGTGGGGTCCAGACGGATTACATAAAGCGGCGCCGGTTGCCCACCGATATCGAGACCTTTGCGTTGGCCTACAGTGTAATGGATCATTCCCTTATGCTCACCAAGCACGCTGCCATCCAGATGCACAATCTCGCCGCTGGTATCGGCGTCGGGCCGGATTTTGCGGACGACGCTGGCATAATCGCCATCGGGCACGAAACAGATGTCCTGGCTGTCTGGCTTCATCGCCACCACCAAACCAAGTTCCTGCGCAATCGCGCGCACCTGCGGTTTGGGCATCCCGCCGAGCGGAAAGCGGAGGTAATCAAGCTGGTGCTGCGTTGTGGCGAACAAGAAATAGCTTTGATCACGCGCAGGATCGGCGGCGCGGTGGAGCTCAGCACCGATTGGCCCTGCGACCCGGCGAACATAATGGCCGGTGGCGAGGCAATCCGCACCAAGTTCCTTTGCCAGACGGAAAAGGTCAGTGAACTTCACACCCATGTTACAGCGCACGCACGGTATCGGTGTGCGCCCCGCCATATATTCATCTGCAAAATGGTCGATGACCGATTCGCGGAAGCGGCTTTCATGATCGAAGACGTAATGCGCGATCCCGAGCTTGTCCGCAACCGCGCGCGCGTCGCGGATGTCCTGCCCCGCACAACAAGCGCCGGCCCGCTTTACTGCGCTGCCATGATCGTAAAGCTGAAGCGTAACGCCGATCGTTTCAGCGCCAGATCGCGCCGCGAGCGCGGCCACAACGGACGAATCGACGCCGCCGGACATCGCTACGACGATCCGTTTGCCTTCTAAATCCGACCCTAACTGAAAATCTGTATGAAAAATATCGTCGACCATTTGACGCCGCTCTTAAGTGCCATCGTTACGAAATGCCAGTTTTACGTCATGGTTTCTCAAAATGGAACAGCGTTGGAGGCCAAAGGATAACCGCCGTTAACTTGGGCTAACAGCAACTGAACCATCAATTTACTCCGCGTTATATATGC
>JANLRW010000266.1:0-6460 GCA_031361925.1 Sphingomonadales bacterium | reverse complement strand
AAATGGGAATGTCATGCCACGAAAGGTGGTTGGCGACGAAGAATACATCTTTGCGCAATGGCTTGCCATAGACTTTGACCTTTGCCCCAAGCACGCGTGTAGCAATTCGTAAGAATAGCATCGCCCACGGCGATGGCAGCTTCAAAAGGTGCCAAATCAGATGCAGGGGCAGCAATATAACCAACGGCACGGCAATCGACAGTAACCGCATTGTGCATAATAGATACGCTTGCGGTTCCGCCTTGGGTATAGGTAGGGAAAGTGTCGTCATTTTCGATAGGCCCTAGCACCGACTGTGTTTCGCCAGATATCACATACTGGGGCAAATCTGTGACTCTCGTATGACGCAATTGCTGGTCATGTTGATTGGAATTGCTCAACGTCAAAATCAAACCATGAAATTTTTTGAACCGGTTGAGACGAATTGCACATTTGTGCTTGGCACCTGATGCATCCTAATGTTGCTGGTGAGAGTCCCAACTGAGAGACGGAAAATCAATGCAAAGCAGCGCAAAGGTAGTGATTATCGGCGGTGGCATCATGGGGGCTTCGTTGCTGTACCATCTTGCCGAGCTTGGGTGGACTGACTGCCTGCTGATTGAAAAGGACGAACTCACATCTGGCTCTACTTGGCATGCGGCGGGGCAGTGCCCAAACATAACCGGCAGCTATAATCTTGCGAAGATGCACGCTTATTCAAACCAGCTATATCCTCAGCTGGAAGGGCTGACCGGGCAATATGTCAGCTGGCACAAATCGGGTGGCATCCGGCTTGCGACCAACGAGCGTGAACTGGCGTGGATGCGCTACATCCTCGGCTTCTCCAAAATCATCGGTTTCGAGATGGAGATCATCCCTCCAGAGGAGATATTGGAGCACAATCCCTTCATGACGCTGAATGGCGTGATTGCGGGAGCGCGCACGACCGAAGACGGCCATGCCGACCCTTCGGGCATCTGCAACGCGCTTGCCATTGGCGCGAAAAATATGGGTGCGAAGATTGTACGCAAGAACCGCGTAACCGGTCTCACGCAGCTGCCATCGGGTGAATGGGATGTGGACACAGAACAAGGCACCGTCCGCGCCGAGATCGTCGTAAATGCAGCTGGCTGCTATGCCCGGCAGGTGGCGCAGATGGCGGGCATCGACATTCCGGTGACCAATATGGAGCATCATTACGTCGTCACCGACCCTATTCCAGCGTTCAAAGAGCGCACACAAGAAATACCCGTCATGCGCTGCCCCCATGTTTCAGGCTATTTCCGGCAGGAGCAGAAAAGCGGGCTTATCGGCGTGTATGAGAATACAGGCCTCGCCGAGGCATGGGCACCGCGCGGCGGAAACCCCGAATGGGATTCGACGAGCGAGCTGTTTCCTGAAGATCTGGAGCGCATTGCGCCGTGGCTGGAGCGGGCTATCGAGCGGATGCCGATTTTCGGAGAAGTCGGCCTGCGACGCTTCGTCAACGGCGCAATCCCGCATACGCCTGATGGCGGGCCATTGCTCGGGCCAGCGGTGGGCCTTACCAATTTCTGGCATTGCTGCGGAACCAGCTTTGGCATCGCGCAGGGCGGCGGTGCAGGCAAATATCTCGCGCAGTGGATGGTATTCGGTGACGCTGACATCAACATGACCGAATTCGACCCGCGACGTTACGGCCCCTATGCCGACGAACAATATAGCCGCGACAAGGTGTTCCTCGATTACCGGATGACCTTCACCACAAGGCTGCCCGGCGAAGAAGAGCCCGATGGACGTCCGCAAAAGACCAGCGCGCTTTATGAGCGATTGAAAGCGGCGGGCGCGGTTTATGGCGAAACCTATGGCTGGGAACGGCCAAAATATTTTGCGCTTGATGGCGCAGAAGAAGCGGGCGGCTATCACCGCACCAACAGTTTTGACGCCGTTGCCGCCGAGGTGAAAGCGGTCGCAGAACGTGTGGGTGTGCTCGATTTGTCGGGCTTCGCTAAATATGATGTGACCGGGCCAGATGCCGAGGCCTTCCTCAGTCGAATCTGCGCGAATCGGATGCCAAAGAAGCTTGGCGGCATTGGCCTTGTCCATCCGCTATCCATTCAGGGCCGCATTTACGGTGAAATGACCGTGACGCGCTTTGCCGACGACCAGTTCTACTGCCTCTCCGCCGCTGCGGCCGAGCAGCGCGATTGGGATTTGCTGATCCAGAGCAAATTGCCAAGCGAGGATGTCACGATCCGCAACCTGACGATGGACTTGGGCGTGCTGGTGATGAACGGTCCGCGCTCGCGCGATGTGCTCGCAAAGTTGACCGACGCGGACCTCAGCAATGAAGGTTTCCGCTGGCTGAGCGGAAAGGACATTGTAATTGCAGGCATAAAGATGCGCGCGCTGCGGGTTTCTTATGCGGGCGAGCTTGGCTGGGAACTGCATCCGCCGATGGGCGATCTGGCAGCGCTGTATGACGCGGTCTGGGAAGCAGGACAGGAATTTGGCATCGTGAATTACGGGCTTTATGCCGCCAATACGATGCGGATCGAGAAGGGCTATAAGGCCTGGGGGTCGGAGCTGACCAACGAGCTAACGATGATCGAGGCCGACATGCCGCGCTTCATCAATTTCAACAAAGACGATTTCGTTGGCAAGCAAGCGACGCTGGATGCGCCCGACCGGTTCCGCGTTGTTTATGGCGAAGTCGATGCCGCCGATGTCGACGTGCGCGGGGCTGAGCCTTGTATGATTGGTGACAATTGCATCGGACTGACTACCTCGGGCGGTTATGGTCACCGCGTTGGCAAGAGTCTGTTTTTCGCCTGTGTTCCGATTGAAAATGCCGCGCCGGGATCGACATTCGATATCATGCTACAAGGCGAGAAGCGCTTGGGCACCGTGCTGGAACATCCGGCCTACGACCCAGACAACACCAGAATGAAGGTTTAATCCGTGGCGGAACTGCCCAAAAAGGCGAAGGTCGTTATCATCGGCGGCGGCGTCATCGGCTGCTCGATTGCCTATCATCTGACCAAGATCGGCTGGGACGATGTCGTCCTGCTCGAACGCAAGCAATTGACCAGCGGTACGACTTGGCACGCGGCCGGGTTGGTTGGGCAACTTCGTCCAAGCATCAACATGACGAAGCTCGCCAAATATACCGGCGAACTCTATCGCGGGTTGGAGGCGGAAACGGGGCAAGCCACGGGCTATCGTCAATGCGGCTCCATCTCGATGGCAACCAATCAGGAACGCTTCGAGGAGTTGAAACGCAGCGCTTCCATGGCAAAGGTTTTTGACCTGCCGGTGCATGTCGTAACGCCCGAAGAGATCAAGGCACGCGCACCTATCGTCAATGTCGATGATGTGGTGGGCGGTATCCATATCCCAAGCGATGGCTACGCCAATGCCGTCGACATCACGCAAGCTCTGGCCAAAGGTGCCCGCAGCGGCGGCGCGCGGATTTTTGAGAACACCAAGGTCACCAAAATTCGCCATAATGGTGACCGCGTAACGGGCGTTGACACCGACACAGGCCAAATCGACGCCGATTATGTCGTGATCTGCGGCGGCATGTGGACGCGCGATCTGGCGGCGAGCGTCGGTGTGGCCGCACCGCTCCACGCGTGCGAACATTATTACGTGCTATTCGAAGGCGTCGAGGGAATCGACAACACGCTGCCGGTGCTGCGCGACTACGACTATTGCGGTTATTATAAATATGACGCGGGCAAGCTTCTCGTCGGTGCATTTGAACCCAATGCGCGGCCATGGGGCATGGACGGCATTTCGGAAGATTTCTGCTTCGATGAATTCGCTGGAAGTTTCGAGCATTTCGAACCGCTGTTGATAGACGCGATGCGCCGTGTGCCTGCGCTGGAAAAGGCAGGCATCCAGAAATTCTTCTGCGGTCCCGAAAGCTTTACTCCCGATGTCCGCTATCATCTGGGCGAAAGTGCCGAGTTGAAGGGTTGTTTCGTTGCCGCTGGTCTCAACTCCATCGGCCTGCAATCGGCGGGCGGCGTCGGTAAGGTCATGGCCGACTGGATCCGCGACGGCATTCCGCCCGCCGACCTGTGGACCGTTGATATCCGCCGCAACATGCCGTTTCAGATCAACCGCAAATATCTGCGCGAGCGTGTGACCGAGAGTCTTGGCCTGCTCTACGCAACACATTATCCTTTCAAGCAATATGAAACCGCGCGCGGTGTGCGGAAGTCTGCTTTGCATGACCGACTGGCCGCGGCAGGGGCATGTTTTGGTGAAGCCTTTGGTTGGGAACGCGCGAATTGGTACGGCGAACCCGGCACCACGCCGCAATATGAATATAGCTATGGCCGCCAGAATTGGTTTGAAGCCAGTGCCGCAGAATGCAGGGCGGTGCGCGAAGCGGTTGGCTTGTTTGACCAAAGCTCATTCGCCAAATTCCGGTTGGAAGGCCGCGATGCCTGCGTGGTGCTAAGCCAAGTGTGCGCTAACGACGTCGATGTCGCGCCGGGCAAGCTGGTCTACACCCAATGGCTGAACGAAAAAGGCGGGATCGAGGCCGACCTCACCGTTACGCGCCTTTCCGAAACTGCCTATCTGATCGTCACCGGCGCTGAAACCGAGATCAAGGATTTCAACTGGTTAAAACGCCATACGCCGGAGGGTGCACACGCGGTGCTGACCAATATGACATCGGGCATGGGAGTCATCTCGGTCATGGGGCCGAACAGCCGCGCGCTGCTCCAATCGATCTGCCCCAATGATCTGTCGCATGAGGCCTTCCCGTTCGCCACCAGCCAAGAGATCGAGCTGGGCTATGCCATCGTCCGTGCATCGCGCATTACTTATGTCGGTGAGCTTGGCTGGGAGCTTTACATCCCGACCGAATTCATGATGGGTGTCTATGACGAAATCGTCGCGGCAGGTGTGGCATTCGGCCTGAAACATTGCGGCTACCATGCGCTGAATTCTTTGCGAATGGAAAAAGGCTATCGTCATTGGGGCCATGACATCACCGATGAGGATACGCCGCTGGAGGCTGGCCTTGGCTTTGCCGTGAAGATGGACAAGTCGGGCGGTTTCATCGGGCGTGAGGCGTTGCTCAAGCAAAAGGAGGAGGGCCTCAAACAACGCCTGGTCCAGTTCCTCCTGAAATCACCCGAGCCGATGCTCTATCACAATGAACCGATCTGGCAGGGCCACCGCATCGCGGGTTATATCAGATCGGGTATGTACGCACATACTCTCGGCGGGGCGTGCGGGCTCGGCTATGTGACGGCTGCCGACGGCGGCGTGGTCGGTCCGATTGGTGTAGATGACTATGAGATCGAAATCGCGGGAATTCGATATCCCGCCACCGCGTCGATGAAACCAATGTATGACCCCACAAATGCACGGATAAAAATCTGATGTCGCACACTGAACTTATGAGCCGCCTTGCCGCCGATACGCGCGCTGGCTTCAGCTTGCCTCAGGAATTCTACGCCAGCGAAGCGGTGTTCAACGCCGACATGGACGAGGTGATCAGCCAGAAATGGCTCCTCGCCGGGCATGTCTCACGCATTCCCAACAAGGGCGATTACTTTCTGTTCAAAATCGGCGGAGAGCAAATCATCGTCATCCGCGAAAATGCCGACAGCGTCCGCGCGTTCTTTAACGTCTGCCGCCATCGCGGCTCGACCATTTGCCAAGCCGAAAGTGGTAACGCCCCGCGTCTGGTATGTCCTTATCACGCGTGGACCTTCGGCCTTGACGGACGGCTGATTTCTGCACGGCTGATGCCCGAAGATTTCGACAAGGCTGAAAACAGCCTTTTGTCGTGCCACATCCGCATGTTCCACGGGCTGATTTTTATCAATATGAGCGAGGACGAACCCGTCGATTTTGACGCGACCTTTGGCGATATGGGGCCGATCCTTGATTATCATGGCATCGCCGACGCGCGCATCGCGCATTCTGGTAGCTACCCAACCACCGCCAATTGGAAGCTGGTCGTCGAGAATTTCTTTGAATGCTATCACTGCGTGCCCTCTCACCCCGAATTCTGTTCGATGCACGCGTCGGAATCGATTGTCGCGGTGGGCGCAGGGCCAAGCTCGGGTCCAGCCGATGCTATTGCGAGTTTCGCCCCAAAGCTCGCCGCGTGGGAAGAAAGCGCTGCAGCACTTGGTCGCCCCATCGGCACGATTGACGAGGATCCCGGCAGCAGCCACCTACGCCTGTTGATGCAGCGAATGAACAAAGACGGCTGGTCCGCCGAAACTCAAGACGGCACCGCGCCCGCACCACTGATGGGCAAACGCACAGCTCCAGATGGCGGGCGAATGCACCTGAGCTTCAGCCCGTTCAGCCAGATTGTCGCCGATGATCATTTCGTCATCCTGTTCCAATTTACTCCGCGCGGTGCGCGTGAAACCGACGTCGAGATGATCTGGCTGGTAGATGGCCGGGCCAGCGAGACTGAGGTCGATATCGAAAAGATGATCTGGGGTTATCACGCGACGAC
>JANLRW010000234.1:0-6939 GCA_031361925.1 Sphingomonadales bacterium | reverse complement strand
CATCTGGATATAGCCGTAGCCGGTTTCGGGACCGGTCGGGCTGATGCCATATGTGGCGAGCCAGCCGTCCTCAACTAGCGGCAACAATGCGGTGGTTGCAGTCGCAAAGGTTTGCAGGTCGGTGATCACATGGTCGCTTGGCATAACCAGCATTGGAGCCCTAGGATCGACTAGCGCAAGTGCGGCGAGTGCTATGGCCGGTGCGGTGTTGCGTGCGCAGGGTTCGAGAATGATAACCGCGTCGTCGATTCCCAAGGCCGCCAGTTGCGCCGTAACGGTTTCGGCATGGGCAGCGCTAGCAACGATCACCGGGGGATCGAACACCGTGCGGTCCATCACACGCGCGACCGTCATCTGGAACATAGTCTGCTCGCCAGTCAGCGCGAGAAACTGCTTGGGTGTTTGCGGCGTGGATAACGGCCACAACCGCGTCCCGCCGCCGCCTGATAATATGACTGGTGTGATGCGCAATGAATGCTCCCCTGATCGTAGCCGATTGTCTAGCGGTTTATATGCCGGCAGGCCAGTTGCTGAAATCAATGAAATTTCGCTTTTGTTCCATGTATTTATATTAAAAGTGTAAAATTAAGCGACACTTTACCTTTCGCCGCTAGACCGGTGATGCATGATCAGGCTGTTCAAACATTATATCCCCTATGCCGTGCTATTTCTGGCGCTGGTTGATTTGTTCTTGCTGGTCGCAGCAGCAGAGACGGCGTGGGTAATCCGCGCCAATCAGATCGGGATGCACGTCGATTACATCGGCAACCGTTTCGGCCAGTTGCTGACGTTTGCGCTGTCGTTGCAGGTCGCTGCGATGGCGGTTGGGGTATATGGGCCAGACGCACTGCAATCATTGCGCTTCGCCGTCGCACGCCTGCTGGTCGCGGTATCGCTCGGGGTGATATTCCAGTCGGTGATGGCATTTGTTATGCCGGGGATGACTTTGTGGCGGTCCAATTCGCTCTACGCCATGGTGTTGGCGTTTATCTATCTCGCGGGCAGCCGTGCAGTGCTGGGTACCCTGATCGGCGGTGAGGGGTTCAAGCGGCGTTTGCTCGTGCTCGGTGCAGGTAAACGGGCGCAGCGGATCAAGGAGCTTGAGGCAAAACCTGGTTCCGGATTTGTTGTCGTCGGCTACATCGCGATGAACGAGAATAAGCGTGTGATACCCGAGGCAATCAACCGCGACGCGATTTATAACCTCGCCGATTTCGTCGTGAAGATGGGCGCGAGTGAAGTTGTTTTGGCGCTGGAGGAACGGCGTAACGCGATACCGCTTGATGATCTGTTGCGGATCAAGACCACAGGTGTCCACGTCAACGAAATTTCAAGCTTTTTGGAGCGTGAAACCGGGCGGGTCGATCTCGATAGCGTCAATCCGAGCTGGCTGATTTTTTCCGACGGATTTTCCTCCGGAAGGCGGTTGTCGGGCATCGCGAAACGGCTGTTTGATGTGATCGCCAGCTTGGCGCTGCTGATAATGACCGCACCGATTGTCATATTATTCGCGATATTGGTGAAGTTGGAAAGCAAAGGCCCCGCTTTCTACCGTCAAATACGCGTCGGCCTGTTCGGACAACCGTATAGCGTGCTCAAGCTGCGCTCGATGCGCAGCGACGCTGAGATTGAGGGTAAGGCAGTTTGGGCATCGCAGGATGACCCGCGGACCACATTGGTCGGTAAATTCATCCGAAAGGTACGGATCGACGAATTGCCGCAAACATGGAATGTTCTCAAGGGCGAGATGAGCTTTGTTGGCCCGCGCCCCGAACGGCCAGAATTCGTGGCGGACCTCGAACAGCAACTGTCATATTATGCTGAGCGGCATATGGTAAAACCGGGCATTACGGGTTGGGCGCAGATCAACTATCCATACGGTGCATCGATTGAAGATTCGCGGCACAAGCTGGAATATGACCTTTATTATGCCAAAAATTACACGCCTTTTCTCGACATATTGATCCTGCTGCAAACCATCCGTGTGGTCTTGTGGCCAGAGGGTGCGCGGTAATGGACGTCCTCTTACCTTTGCTCAGCTTTTGGGGCCATAGTGCTGCTGCTTTTGCCTATGCTGCGGTTGCGGTGTGGGTAGTGCACCAATACGGCTGGGCTAATCGCCAGCAAATTGTCCTGATATCGGCGATGGCGCTGACGGCGGTTTGGGGTGTGTCTGGCGTGGCTGCCGGACCGGTCGCCAATGTCACATTGATCGCCGAAAGCGCGCGTAACTTGTCGTGGCTTGGCTTTATGTTCTTCCTCTTACGCAGCGGCGAGGGACGCGAACAGCCGCGCACGATCAACATGATTTATCTTGTGCTGTTATTGGTGCTGCTGTGCCAGCCAGTGATCGACACGGTCAGCTACTCGCTTGATACCGCTACTCCTGCAGCCAACATCGCGTTGCAATCGGCACTGCTGATGCGGATGATCTATGCCATCGGCGCGCTGGTGCTGGTGCATAATCTTTATACCGTTTCCGCACCCGAAGCACGCTGGGGGATCAGCCTGCCGATGGCCGCGTTAGCGGCGCTTTGGACGTTCGACCTCAACCTATATACCATTGCTTATTTAACCAAAGAATTGCCGGTGGAGCTCATTTCGACGCGCGGTTTCGCAACCGCTTTGCTCGCACCAGTGTTCGTACTGGCGACGCGCCGCAACAGCGCGTGGCGGCTGCGGCTGTCGCGCTCGGTAGCGTTCCAGTCGGCATCATTGCTGGCCATTGGAATTTACCTGTTCGGCATGGTGCTGATGGTAACGGCCATCAATTTGATTGGCGGCACTTATGTAAGGCTGGCACAAATCACGATCATTTTCGGCATGTCACTGGCCGCCTTGCTGATCATGCCGTCAGGCCGGTTTAAGGCATGGCTGAACGTCATAATCGTCAAAAATTTTTTCCAGCACCGTTATGATTACCGCTCGGAATGGATGCGCTTTGCCGACACTATCGGCTTTCCGTCGCAGGAGGCAGCGCCTTTCCACGAACGCGTAATCAAGTCGCTCGCCGATATTTTCGAAAGTCCGGCGGGTCTGTTGCTCGTTCCCGACGAGCAGGGACGGCTGATGTTGCAGGCGCGTTGGAACTGGCCGACCGCCGACGTGCCGACGCATAGTGTTACGTCGCATACGATGCCGTTCTTTGAATCGACCGGGCATATATTGTCGATGGACGAGGTGCGCGACGGCACCGATACACGCTGCGACCCGCGCGCCGTGCCGCAGTGGCTGTATGATCAAGAGCAGGCATGGGCAGTTGTTCCGCTGGTCCATTTTGGCAAGCTGGCAGGACTCGCGGTGCTGGCTCGCCCGCGCTTGCCGCGCGCGCTTGATTGGGAAGACCTCGATATGCTGCGTGTTGTCGGGCGGCAACTGGCAAGCTATCTGGCCGAAGCATCCAGCCATCAGGCGCTCGCCGAAAACCGGCAGTTTGAACAGTTCAACCGCCGTTTCGCCTTTGTCATGCACGACATTAAAAATTTGGTCAGCCAACTGAGTATCCTTGCACGCAACGCTGAAAAGCACGGGACCAAGCCAGATTTTCAGGCCGACATGGTCGAGACGCTACAGTCGTCGGTCGGCAAGATGAACGACCTTTTGGCGCGGCTGTCGCAACACAACAAAGCCCGCCACGCCACTCCTGTCGCCATCGACATCGGCGAGGCGGTCATGAAAGCGGTGTATGCCAAACGTCTGATCTATCCAGTCGAGGCCGATTTGGCGTCGGGCATGATGGCGGTCGCCGATACTGCGCGGGTTGAGACTATCGTTACCCATTTGGTGCAAAATGCCATTGAGGCCACGCCCGATGGTGCACCGATTAAAATAGCTTGCCGTCCGCAAGGAGACGACATCGCAATCCTGATCAGCGACAGCGGCGTCGGGATGAGCGAGGCGTTTGTCTCGACGCATTTGTTCAAACCGTTCGAATCGACCAAGGAAGGCGGCTTCGGGATCGGTGCCTATGAAGCCCGTGCGTTGGCCATGTCGATGGGCGGACAACTGCGCGTCGATAGCCGCGAGGGCAGGGGCACGACATTTACCCTGCTGTTGCCCGCCGCAAAAGAAAACTGCGAAACTGATAATTTGGAAGAGGCAGCCTGATGGCCCAAGCACGACAAAAACTGCTGATTGTCGAGGACGATCTGGGCCTACAAAAGCAGCTCAAATGGTCTTATGAGGATTTTGACGTTTTTTGCGCGGCAAACCGCGACGAGGCGATGGCACTTTTGCGATTGGAAGCGCCGGACGTTGTTACCCTCGACCTTGGCCTTCCGCCAGACCCCGACGGTGTTAGCGAGGGCTTTGCCGTGCTCGACGAAATGCTCAAACTAAAGCCAGATACCAAGGTGATTGTCGCTTCGGGTCACGGTGCCAAGGAAAGCGCGCTTCGCGCTATTTCGGCGGGCGCATGGGATTTTTACCAAAAGCCGGTTGATATCGACGAGTTGCACCTGATTGTACGCCGCGCATTCCATGTCCGTGAATTGGAAATGGCGAACGAGCGGCTGCAGCAGCCCGATGCCGGCGGCGAATTACTGCTTGGTTCGATTATCACTGCATCTTCGGAAATGTTGAAAGTCGCGCGCACAATCGAGCGCGTTGCCAACACCGGCGTTTCGGTCATGCTGCTCGGCGCGAGCGGTACCGGCAAGGAACTGATGGAGAACGGGTTGCACAGGGCAAGCGACCGCCGCGATAAACCTTTTGTTGCAATCAACTGCGGCGCGATCCCCGAGAATTTGCTCGAGTCCGAGCTATTCGGACATGAAAAAGGCGCGTTTACCGGCGCTGTTAAAACGACCGAAGGCAAGATCGAAATTGCAAACGGCGGGACATTGTTCCTCGATGAAGTCGGCGACATTCCGCTGCCATTGCAAGTCAAGCTGCTGCGCTTTTTGCAGGAACGCAACATCGAACGCGTCGGTGGCCGCAAGGCGATCCCTGTAGATGTCCGCGTCGTCTGTGCCACGCACCGCAATCTGAACCAGATGATCGCCGACCAGACATTCCGTGACGATCTCTATTACCGGCTTGCCGAGGTGACGATCAACATCCCTGCGCTCACCGAACGCACCGGCGATGCCGTGTTGCTTGCCAAGCATTTTGTCGGGCGATTTGCGCGAGAGATGAACCCGTCGATCAAGGGTTTGTCGACGAGCGCTTTGACCGCCATCGACCAATGGGGCTGGCCGGGCAACGTCCGCGAACTGGAAAACCGCATGAAGCGAGCGGTCATTATGGCCGACGGCAAGTTTATCACCGCCGACGACCTGGAGTTTGACGACGAAGATGACGACGTGCTTTTGCTCAACCTAAAAGCGGCGCGCGAAGCGGCGGATCGCAAAGCGATCAAACGCGCGATTTCGCAGACTGAGGGCAATATTTCGAGCGCAGCCAAACTGTTAGGGATCAGCCGTCCGACGCTGTATGACCTGCTCAAGCAATATGACTTGCAGACCTGACCGGGACTGACGGTGCGCGACCAGCGTTTCTTTGGTGCAAAGCTGGCCGTGATATCAGCCGCATTTGCCGCGGGCGTCGCTTTACACGCGGCGCCGAATACAGAGGCGCGCGACGCCTATGCCGAGGCGCAAGCGCAACTGAAAGTCAACGACCTGCGCGCTGCCAAGGTGTCGCTGATGAATGCGGTCAAGGCAGACCCCAACTATGCGGATGCGCTGATCTTGCAGGCGGAGGTTTCGCTCGACCTGTTTGACCCGTTGACTGCGCAGTCAGCATTGGAGCGTGCGGTTGCTGCCGGGGTGCCGCAGCCCAGAGTCGCGCATTTGCTGGGGGCCGCGCGCTGGATGCAGGGTGATCTTGCCGAAGCCGAGGCTGTGCTGGCCGACCCTGCAATTCCGACCGCCAAGCGCGCTTACGCCAACCGCATTATGGCGCGGGTTCAAATGGACAAAGGCGACCTTGCGGCGGCGCGGTCTGCGTTCGACGCGGCGCTCGCAATTTCCCCTAATGACGGCGCGGTCTGGACCGATATCGCTCGGCTTCGTTTCGTCAGCGCCGATCAAAAAGGTGCTATCGACGCGGTCGAATACGCGCTCAAACTTGAGCCGAACAATGCCCGCGCTTTGGAGTTTCGAGGGCGCTTGATGCGTTCTCAGTTCGGCATGGTCGCGGCTCTGCCGTGGTTCGAACGTGGTTTACAAATCGCGCCAAGCGATGTGCCCTTGCTCGAAGAATACGGCGCGACTTTGGGCGAGGCGGGGCGATACCGCGATATGCTGAGCGTAGCGCGCCAGATTATAGCGCTCGACAGCCGCAACCCGCGCGCCTTTTATATGCAGGCCGTGCTGGCGGCGCGCGCGGGCAATTATGAATTGGCAAAACGGATATTGCCCCGTGCCGGATCTGCGTTCAACGAAGCGCCCGCAGCGATGTTGCTCGACGCGATCTGCGAATATGAACTTGGCAATTATAATCGTTCGGTTGACCAGTTGCAGCGGCTGCTGGCGATGCAGCCGCGCAATCGCAAAGTGCGGACATTGTTGGCGCAGGCGTTGTACCGTGCGGGTAATCCGCTCGACGCGCTTGATATTATTCGCGAAATTGCCGGGCGCGGTGATGCTGACAGCTATGCGTTGATGACGGCTGCCCGCGCGTTCGAGGCGAGCGACCAGCGCGGCAACGCGTCTGCGGCGCTCGATGACGCGGCTCTTTCGGTGTTGCGCCCAGCGTTGCCGTTGCCCGAACCGATGTCGCTGGCAGGGGCTGCCGACGAGGCGCGGCGTAATCCGAACAACGCCCGAAGTGTGATTCCCTATATCCGCCTGTTATTGGCCGAAAACAATATCGACGCTGCTTATACCGAGGCGACGCGGTTACAGGTGGGCAATGCGGGTGTGGCCGATGCGCATGTTCTCGTCGGTGATATTCAGATTGCGCGCGGCAATATCGCGGGCGCGGTGACTGCTTATA
>JANLRW010000202.1:0-15096 GCA_031361925.1 Sphingomonadales bacterium | reverse complement strand
CTCGTCGGCGTGCAGCCAGCGTTTGCTGGTCAGCGTGGAGCCTTCATAAGCCACCACCGGCTCGTCGCTGCCGGGGCCGTGGACATAACGCCGCTGGAGGATGTTGCCACCGCTATATTCGGCCAACAGCCGGGCGCCGTCGTAATCGAACCGTACCTCGCTTGCCTGGCCAGGATTGACGATGTTCAGCTGGCCCAGCGCATTGTAGCGCAGCCCCGCCCCGCCCCCGGTCCGCTCGCCAGCCGGTTCTCCGATGTTTAGCTAGGAAAGAACTTCGGGGACACAATACTAAATAGCGCGCTGTAATTAGTATTGTGTCTCCAGAATTTCTTTCTGTAACGACTTCTTATTCTTCAGTAGCAAAAATCTTTCGTTTCACCCACAGCCATATCGCATACAACGTGATAGAAGTCGGGATGGATATTACCGCAGCCTCAACCTGCGACACTGTGTTCGATAAATATAGATATAAACCATGATTAAATATTATAACCATCGTTATTTCTAGTAATTTCATCATCTTTTGCATGAATCGCTGCCCTTATAACCTTCATATATTCCTAAATAGATTGTATTGTATGCAGCTGATATTATCAGGCCGTAGGCGGTCCCTCTACTCGTGTCGAAATCCGGGGGCATCACACTAAATATCGTGCGGTAATTAGTATTATGTGCCCGGACTTTTAAATATTAGTTGATCTAGCCTTCCCACAATTTATCTTCGATAACATCGCGTTTTACGCGAATCGGCTGGGCTCAGAGCGGCTGTTCGACAATATGGTCTTCCAGCGGTCCAGCATAGATTTCTGACAATGCCCGACCTTTGACCGACATGCCCGCAGTGTGAACCGAACTGCGGTCACCGCTCACCAGATAATGCCAATCGGGCAGCGGCTCGCCTGCATCGCGCAGCACATACGCGCAGGTTGATGGCAGCCATTCGAAATTGCCGATCTTGCCGCGCGTCAGCCGCAGACAATCCGGGACAAACGCGCGCCGGTTGCGGTAATCACTGCACTGTGCGGTTTGCACATCGAGCAATTTGCACGCAACGTTGGTCGGGTAGATGCGCCCGGTATCCTCATCCTCGACCTTGTGCAGGCAACATTTGCCGCAACCGTCACACAGCGCCTCCCACTGCGCCCGGTCGAGCGTTTCAAGCGGGGCCTGCCAGAACGGCAAATCGGTCACGTCACCTGACCCATTTCGCCAATTCTGCAGTGACGAGGTCCGGCGCGCCTTCATTGGCGTCGGTGTTTGGCTGGTCGGCGGGCAGGATGGCGAGCGGTTTGCCATCGGGGGCCATCAGATAGGGTTGTTGGCTATGGCTCATCAAATACGCGTCCGGCTGTGACCCTTCGACACGGGCGTAATAGACCGCAAATTTCTTGGCTGCCGCTGCGATCTCTGCTTCGCTGCCGGTAAGGCCGATGAGGCGCGGGTGGAAAGCTGATGTGAACTGCTTGAGCACCGCCGGGGTATCACGCTGCGGATCGACGGTGATGAAAATCGGTCGAATTTTGGCGGCTAACGCGGGCCGCGCTTTCTCGAAAGCCTTAAGACCCGCCATCAAATTTTGCACATCCGGCGTGCAGATATCGGGGCAGTTAGTATAACCGAAATAGACGATCCGGTATTGTCCGTCGAATTCGGCGTAAGTCCGTTTTTTTCCGTCCTGATCGGTCAGCGTGAAATCGCCGCCAATCGCCGCCCCCGCAAGCGGCGCGGTAGACAGATCAGGCGCAACAGGCGCTGCATCACAGGCGGCGAGCAGGAGCAGGGGGATTAACATTTTTTTGTTCATGGCAGCGCCAGACATGGTCTGCTAAGGGCGGAATATCAAGCAGAGGTTCAGGTTTATGGGGCAAAGTCGGTTGAAGAAGATTACATCTGTGGCAGCAGCGCTGGCTTTGGCGACGCCGTTCGCCGTTGGCGTAGTCGCGCCTGTTGCCAGCGCCCAATTTTCCGACAGCTATAATTTTTTGAAAGCTGTCGAGGACCGCAAGGGCGATGAGGTCGAGAAATTTCTGGGCGAACCTGGTTCGGTCATCATCAACACCCGGGACGGCAAGACCGGCGGCACCGCGCTGCATATCGTCATTGAACGGCGCGATGCGACATGGCTTGGATTTTTGCTGCAACGCGGTGCCAATCCCAACCTCGCCGACAAAAAGGGCAACACGCCTTTGATGCTGGCGACACAGCTCGGTTTTGCCGAGGGCATCGAGTGGCTCGTTGAAAAAAAGGCGCAGGTCGATCAAACCAACCGGTCAGGTGAAACCGCGCTTATTCTGGCGGTGCAGTTGCGCAATACCGAATCGGTGCGTGCGCTGCTGAAGGCCGGGGCCAATCCCGACAAACGCGATAACCGTGCCGGCTATTCGGCGCGCGAATATGCCAAGCAGGATGGCCGCGCCAGCACGATCCTGGCGATCATCGAAGCAAATGATAAATCCGCCAAGGTGCCCGAGAAAAAACCGCTCGATTTTTCAGGCATCGGCGAGAAGAAAAACTGATAGCGATCAGGATGCGTTGAATTTCATCGCGACGCCGTTCATACAGTAGCGTTTGCCTGTGGGTTTGGGTCCATCGTCAAAGACATGACCCAGATGCCCACCGCAGCGTGCGCAGTGCACTTCGGTGCGCGGCAAGCCGATCTTATAGTCAGTCGTGGTGCCGATACCGCCGGGCAGCGGTTGGTAGAAACTGGGCCAGCCGGTGCCGCTTTCAAATTTGGTTGCGGATGAAAAGAGCGGCTTGGCGCAGGCCGCGCATGAAAATGTGCCTTTGCGTTTTTCCTTGTTTAGCGGACTGGTATAGGGCCGTTCGGTATCTTCGCGGCGCAGCACATTATAGGCCGCAGGCGACAGCAGTTTGCGCCACTCGGCGTCGGTTTTGGTGACCGCAAATTTGGTCTTGGCTTTGGCATCGCCGCCGCATCCGAAGGTGAAGGCAGCCGCAGCAAGCCCCGAGAAATGCAGAAACTGGCGTTTTGAAACCATCATATCATTCGTCCTTTTGGAGCGCGTTGTTACCAGTAAATACGCGTCCAAAGGGTAAAAGGTTTCAGTAACGCGACAATCTCACATCCATTTTCCGGTAGCCGTGGACAAAACATGCCGCCACCCGCTCTGGCTCACCGATGACATTGGGTCGCAAGCGCCGTGCCGCCATTTCTTCGAGCAGGATGCGAATCTGCAGCTCGGCCAGCCGCGCACCGACACAGCGGTGGATACCGTAACCAAAGGCAAGATGCCGGCGAGCATTTTCGCGGTCGACAATCAGCTTGTCCGGATTTTCGAACACGCTCTCATCGCGGTTGGCCGAAAGATACCACATGCCGATCTTGTCGCCCTTTTTGATGGGCGCGCCGAACAGATCATAATCTTCGAGCGCTGTCCGCCGCATATGCGCTAGGGGCGTCTGCCAACGGATAATTTCGCTGACCGCATTGGTGATGAGTTCAGGGTTCTGTTCAAGCTTCTCGCGCTCGTCGGGGAACTGCTCAAGGCCGTAGGCATAGCCCGACATCGAATTGCGCGTCGTATCATTGCCGCCGACGATCAGCAGGATGAGGTTGCCCATATATTCCCATTGAGTCATGTTCTTCATCGGCGAATGGATCATCCGGCTGATAAGGTCAGGTGCTTCGCCGCGGTTCAAGCGGTCATCCCATAGCTTTTGGAAATAGGCACCCATTTCGTAAAGCTTTTCCAGCCGCTTCTTGCGGTTTTCCTCGGTGCGGAACAGCTCGACATCGCCCGCCCAATCGGACCATTCGGTTAGTAAACGGCGGTCTTCCCACGGAAAATCGAACAATAGAGCGAGCATTCCGGTGGTTAGCTCGATCGATACCAGATCGACCCAGTCGAATGTCTCACCGACCGGCAGGCTATCAAGCACTTCGCCGGTGCGCTTGCGGATTTCATCGGACATCCGCGTCATTTCGGCAGGGGTGAAGGCAGGGGCCACGACGCGGCGCTCTTCGGTATGCTTGGGCCGGTCCATCGCGATGAACATCGGCATGACGATGCGCTGCTCAACGGGGATTTCTTCGAGCAAATCATCGTCGGACACTAAAGTGATGCCGCCATGTTCGAATGACGATGAAAAGATATCAGGCAACGCCTCGACATGCTGGATCGCTTTGAGCGTCGTGACGTTCCAATAATCGTTGAAATCGCTGCCGGTTATTTTGTTGATCGGTGCCTGTTCGCGCATCTGTTTGAAGATCGGTTGCCACCGGTCTTCGGCATAGATTTCGGGGCGCGACACGTCCCAGTCATGCGGGGCTGCGTTCACCGCCCACGGCAGATCAGTGGTTTCCATGACGGGCGCAGTGGCCATAATGATTCTCCTCTTCGCATCGCTCTCTTGCGCGAAAGAGTGCCACTACTGACAGATATGTCAATCCCGTTTCGATACGCAACTTAGTTTATAAGGTCAGCGGGCAACCCTAACCAGCCCGAACAGTTTGCGGCTACTCTCGTCCTTGATCTTGCCGCCGCTGCCCGATTTCATCACATTCTTTTTGAACAACGCGACGCCAACGCGGAGCAACAGGATGACAAAGGCGATTTGGCCGATGATGGCGACGCCGTGATGCCACATCACCGGTTCCTGTGCCGCGCGCGCAATCATAGCATAAGGCGAGCTGAAGGGGAACACGCTGGCAAATTGTTCGACCGGCTCACCGATTTTGGTAACTGTGAACATCGACAAGAAGAATATCAGCAGCTGCGCCATCGTTGCTGGCATGGACAGCGTCTGCACCTCGCGCACCGTTGCGGCCATCGCGCCGATGCCCAGGAACAGCGAACCGAGCATGAGGTAGGCCAGCGCAAAATAAAGAACACCGAGTGCTAAAAATATCGGCCAGCCAACCGCAGGCATTGGCAAATTGGGCAAGCCCGGACCCCAGATCGAAAGCACCGCAACCCCGGCGGTCGCCCAGACGACGATGCCGACACATGCCATGGCCAGCATTGCGAACAGCTTGCCCAGAAAAACCGACTCCATCGGGATGGATGCAGCCAATATTTCGATGATCTTGTTCGATTTTTCTTCCACCAGATTGGACAAGACCATACCCGCGAGCAGCATGGTGAGCAGGAACAGCAAGGTCTGTGCGGCCTGTGCGGTAATCAACCGTTGCTGCTTTGCGTTGCCAGCACTTTTGCGCACGATATCGGTTTGAACGGTGGGCAGATTGATTGCCTGACCGCTGGCGGCGTAGCTGGCGAGCAACGACATCGCGCCGCGCCCGCGTTCAACCTGTGACTGCGTGCCTGTCATCACCGGTTTGGCCAGCGTTCCGGAAATGATTGCGATGAAACCGCCTTTGCCGTCTTGAAGGAACTGCCTCGGCTCTAACGGCGCGCTGCCTTCGCTTTGCGCGATTATTTTGAGTTGCGGAAATTCACGCTCACCCAGTTCCTTGGCCAGCGTTGTGCGTGCGGCGAGCAGTCTTTCGCCGTCAGCGCCCGACATCGCGATACCAATTACCGGGCGGTCGATGTCTTTGGCAATCTGGCCGCCAAGGCTGCCTGCCGCGACGCCAATTAATAACGGGAATAACGGCCCGAGCAGGAAGAAAATAAACGCCTTGGAATAGATGATCGCGGTAAAATCGCGTCGGCCGATGACGAATGCGGCGCGGATGATCTCTTTCATAGCAGCTCTCCTGCGACCGGCTGGTCCATTTCGGCGGCAACGGTTTCGCCCGCAATCGCTACGAATGCGTCGTGCAAACCCGGCCGTTCAATCGACAGCGAACGGACACCTGCTTCGCCTTCGACCAGCGCCTTGAGCAAAGGCTCGACCCCGGTTTCGGGTAACGTGAAATGCCACCAGTTACCCTCCGGCTTGCAGTCTGCGGGCAGTGCGCTGCGCCATGCGCCGTCCATGTTTCCGGTTTCAAGATGGACTTGCGGGCGAAGCCGGTCGCGCGCGGTTGACACCAGACCGTCAAAGCTGATCTTGCCCTTGGCGATAATCGCGATGCGTTCACACAAGCGTTCGGCGTGGGCGATGACATGGGTGGAGAAGATAATCGTCACACCCTTGGCTGCCTGATCGCGGATCATCCGTTCAAGCTTTGCCTGATTGAGCGCATCGAGACCCGAAAACGGTTCATCGAGCACGATCAGTTTGGGTTCGTGGACAATCGTTCCCATCAATTGCACCGTCTGCGCCATGCCTTTTGATAGTTGGCGAATCTGCCGGTCGGCGGCATAACCAAGGCCAGCGCCTTCGAGCAATATGCGGCCCTTTTCCGCGCCGTCCTTAAGCGACAATCCGCGTAGCGCTCCCATGAAGGCGATGGTATCAACCGCAGTCATCGACTGGTAAAGCCCGCGTTCCTCGGGGAGGTAGCCAACGTTCCTCGACTGCGAAATCGGCCGGTCAGACCCGAGCAAAGTCCTTGTGCCTTCATCGGGGTCAATGATGCCGAGCAACGTGCGAAGCATCGTTGTCTTGCCTGCACCATTGGGGCCGAGAATCCCGTAAATGCTGCCTTCGGGCACAGCGAGATCTACGCCGTCGACCGCGCGAAATCCGTCGAACTGTTTGACAAGACCATGTGCCTCGATTGCATTCATTGTGAAACTTGCCCCGGATTGCGTATATGCGCTGAATAGGGAGAGCGCGTGAAGCAACACAAGACAAATTTGGTTAATTCCTCAATTTTCAGCCAGCTGAAAGAGCGCGCCGCGGCGGAGGGTTTTGTTGCGTGTGGCATCGCACCGGGGAAATCGGCGCCGGCAGCGGGCGAGCGGTTGCGCGCTTGGCTGGCCGAGGGCTGCCACGGCGACATGCTGTGGATGGAAAACCGTGTCGCAGAGCGGTCCAGCCCCGATGCGTTATGGCCCGAGGTGAAGTCGGTCGTCATGCTGGGGATGAGCTATGCCCCGGCGCAGGATCCGATGGCGCTGGCCGACCAAACTGACCGGGCGCGGATATCGGTCTATGCGCAGGGCCGCGACTATCATGATGTGGTGAAGGGTGCGCTCAAACGGCTGGCCGGTTGGATGGCGCATCAATCCGGCGCAGGCGTAAAGGTCTTTGTCGATACTGCGCCTGTTATGGAAAAGGCATTGGCTGAAGCGGCGGGGCTTGGCTGGCAGGGCAAGCACAGCAATGTGGTGAGCAGAGATCATGGTAGCTGGTTGTTCTTGGGTGCAATTTATACCACAGCTGAACTTGAACCCGACATAGTAGGCAGCGACAATTGCGGGTCGTGCAACGCCTGTCAGGACATTTGTCCAACCGGTGCCTTCCCTGCGCCGTATCAGGTCGACGCGCGGCGTTGCATCTCGTATCTGACCATCGAGCATAAAGGGCCCATTGACCGGGAATTACGCCCGCTTATCGGCAATCATATTTATGGCTGCGACGACTGCCTCGCGGTGTGCCCGTGGAATAAATTTGCCGAAAGTGCGGCAGCGAACAAGGCGTTTTTGCCGAGGGCAGAGCTGGTTGCCCCGCGCCTTGCTGATTTGCTAACGCTCGATGACACGGCGTTTCGTAAGCTGTTTTCAGGCTCGCCTATCAAGCGAATCGGACGTGACCGCTTTGTTCGCAATGTAGCAATTGCCGCAGGGAATAGCAGGGACAACGCTCTACAAATGCCGTTAGCTGCTTTGCTCGACGACCCGTGCGAAACTATCCGCGAAACCGCGCAATGGGCGATTGACGAACTGGATGCTACTTAGCGCCGCTGTAACGCATCAACACAGGCAGCCCGGTCTACCGCCGCGCCATCGCTTCGCCGGGCATCGACATATGTGACGATCTCGGTCCCACCTCTGCCATCGGGATAGAGGAAGGCGTCGAGCACACAGGCTTTGCCGGTAAATTGCAGCTTGCGGCCATAGACCTCGACCACGTCCAACCGAGGCTCTCCAAACAGCCGTTTGAGCGCGCCGACATCTTTGCCCATCACGGCCTCGAGCCCGCGCGTGGCCAGCACTGGACGGGCAGCGGCCGGTCGTTCTGCCGACACCGGCCGAGGTGCAGGCGTCGGTGTAGCCGCGCAACCGGCGACGAGCAAAGTTCCGGCCAACAACCAAGCGTTCTTCATAATTTGCTCACTCCTGAATGGACCATATGCACCGCCATCGCTGTCGCGAGCACCGGCACGACGAGGTTGAAAAAGGGGATGAGCATCCCTGCCGTTCCAAGCAGTCCGAGAAGCAGGCGCGGTAGTTTGCGGATCGACCCATGGTCCTTGCTGTGGCGCGCGACCAGCATGTCCTCCAAATCGCGCCCCAATAGCAATGCGTTGACCAGCATGAAGGCAATGGCAGTGCCAATGCCGGTGAACAGCAGCAGCAGGTAGACAGGCAGTGCGAGCAGATTGTAGCCGATAACGCGGACCACCGAACGCATAGCCATCTGAATCCCGGTCGCCAGCCCCGGCCTTTTGCCCAGCTGGGCATGGTGCGGATAATGGCGGTCCTCGACTGCGTCGATGATGTCATCGGCGACGATCCAGGTAATCGAGACAGCGACGATCCGGAACAGCAGGACCCCCGACAGGACCAGCAAAGCGATCGAAAGAAGGCCGGAAAGCGTGCCGTCGTCGCTGAGAGTCAGCCAAATGAACAGCGCATCTAAGGCATACCACAGGCCTATGCCCAGAACGATAAACACGAACATGGTCAATGCCACGACCTTGACCAACAACGCTGCCACGCGCGTATCGGACAGGCTTTGGAACGAAAGCATAAGGGCGCTGATCATGCGCGTTATCTAAAGGCCTTGCCGCAAATGTCCAATCCCCCTAGGGCGCGCGAAACCGCCAACAGGGAATTTTATGACCGAACCCCGCTACGACGTTCTTGCGATCGGCAATGCCATTGTCGATGTTATCGCCGAAACCACCGATGCCTTTATCGACGCAGAGCAACTGACCAAGGGCGGCATGACGCTGATCGACGCGGACCGTGCGCAGTCGCTATATGGCGCGATGGGACCGGCGCGCGAAATAAGCGGCGGCTCGGCGGCCAATACTTTGGCGGGGCTGGCGCGGCTTGGCCACAAAACGGCGTTTATCGGCCAAGTCGCCGACGACCAATTGGGCGATGTGTTCGCGCATGACATCCGTGCAGGCGGTATCGACTTCGACATTCCGGCTCGCCCCGGCCAGCCACCGACCGCGCGTTGTCTCATCCTCGTTACGCCTGACGCCCAACGCACGATGAACACTTTTCTGGGCGCATCACAGTTCCTGCCTGCCAAGCTGATCGACAAGGCATTGATCGAGAGCGCGGCCATCCTCTATTTGGAGGGCTATCTGTGGGATCCTGAAGAACCGCGCGCCGCGATGCGGACCGCCATCGACGTCGCCCGCGCCGCGGGACGCAAGGTGGCGTTGACCTTGTCCGACGCCTTCGTCATTTCGCGGCATGGCCCTGATTTTCTGGCTGAAATGGATGCAGGCCGGATCGACATATTGTTCTCGAACGAAGTTGAGATCTGCGCCCTCAATGGCAGCGACGATTTTGAAAGCTCGGTTGCAGCGATTGCGGCCAAGGTCCCGTTATTGGTGTGCACACGCGGCGAGCAAGGCGCGATTGCCGTGCAGGACGGTGTGCGCACCGAAGTGCCTGCTGAGCCGGTAACGCGGCTGGTCGATACGACGGGAGCAGGTGATCTGTTTGCCGCCGGGGTTTTTGCCGGATTAGCACAAAGCCGCCCGATGGCCGATTGCCTGACGATGGGTGCCGTATGTGCTGCTGAAGTGATCTCGCATTACGGTGCGCGGCCCGAAGCCGACATCGCGGCGTTGGTGAAAACGCGCTTGGGCTAATCCTTGGTTTTGCGGAATAATATGCGGTCTTCGGGGCCGAATCCTTTGGTCCAGATGATCCAGCCGTAAAGCCCCAGGATTGCAGGAACGCCGATGGCCAATTCAACCCATTCAAAGCGTGCCGGAACGCTAACGATAATGATGCCGAGCATCCCGGCGGCCACCACCGCCCATACCAACGCGGCGCGCCAGACGCTCAGCCGTTCGCCGAGCAATTGCCCAAGCAAGCGGCCTTTGATGACCGATCCGATGCCGAGCGCCAGCATCAAAGCGCACGCCACCGCAGCGGCCTGATACAGCCCGCGGACTTCGCGCTTGATCGGTAACGCATCCACCAACTGGATGAGGCCGATGCTCAATAGCGCTTGCACCAACAGCATCCCGAGCGAGATCAGAAAATTGCGGTGGCGCGCCATATAAACCAATGCCGCCTCGCTGACGACCGCAGTGGCCGCCGCCGCCTCGGCTGCAAGCAAAAATGCCAATGCGCCGGTTCCGCCGACAAATTGCGGGCCGATCAATCCCATCACTGCTTCGCCCGGAATGCCCAGCGCGAGTGCAATTCCGACTTGCGCGGCAATAATCCAGAATCCGACCTGGCCCACCTGTTTGGCGATTTCGGCATAGTTTTTGGTCTGTAGATTGCGAGTAATAACCGGTCCCAATATCGGGTCGAAACTGGTTTTCAGCTTTTGCGGCAGGCTGGCGACTTGCTGGGCGACATAATAAATACCTACGACGGCGGGTGACGCGAACAGCCCGAGAATTGCCAGGTCGAGCCGTCTGCTGCCCCATTCTGCGGCGTCGGCGGCGGCCAGCGGCAGATTACGCCGCGCCAGCGCCACCAGTTCGGCCACATTGGGCCGCCATCCCCAAGGCAGGCCGTAGCTGCGCCACAAAGGCCATGATGCGACCAGCATTGCGGCGATGAGCGAGGCGACATAGGACAATATCAATCCATCGCGCGCCGAATAGAAATAGAGCGCGCCTGCCGCGATGCTGATTGTCCATGGCTCGACAATCGCGCGGGCGCGGACAGCGGAGCCGATGTCGAACCGGTAGGCCAAAGCGGCAAGCGCAATATCGGTGGCAACGATGAAGAAAATCATCAGCGGTAGGAATCGGTCAAATCCGTTGATGCCGCTATTCGGGAACATCAGCTGCGGCAGCGTGATCAACAGCGCGGCGCCAAGCGCCGACGCGATCATGCCGATCAGCAAACCATCGGCGACCATATGCGCATGTGGTCGGTCATCGCGCGACAGCAGTTCGGCGAGACCACGCCGCAGGCCCATCGTTGCAAGCTGCGCTACGAACTCGACGATCAATATCGCATAGGCAAAGCGGCCAAGTGCTTCCGGTCCGTATAAACGGCCAGCGATAAACAGGAACGGAATACGCGCGGCGAGACGGAGCGCAAACCCCATAATATTGGTGCGCCCGCCCTTGGCCAGCGCCGCAATATCGTCTTCGTCGGTTCTGGCACCCGTCAATCTTTTACCCCTGTCTGGTAAAGCTAGCGCAATCGACCTTGCGTTACCAGCTTTCGGGCTTGAGCGGACGCGCGAGCAACGCTTTCGTGACTTCACCGACGGTCGCGCTGCCATCGAGCAACGCGCAAACTGCAGCGACTATCGGCATATCGACGCCGAGCTTTTGCGCCGATTGCAGGAGAACCGGTGCCGTGAATGCGCCTTCTGCAACGGTGCGCCTGTCGGCCAGCAGTTCGGCGGCTGGAATTCCTTGCCCAAGGCCGCGTCCCAGCGAGAAATTGCGGGAGTTTTCCGAACTGCAGGTCAGCACCAAATCGCCCAGGCCAGACAGTCCAGCCAGCGTCTCTGCTCGAGCGCCGCGTGCCAGCCCGTAGCGCTGCATCTCGGCAAAGCCCCGCGCAATCAGCGCCGCGCGTGCGTTGAGACCAAGACCTGCACCATCGACGACACCACAGCCGATGGCGAGGACGTTTTTGACGGCCCCACCAATTTCGGCTCCGGTCACGTCGTCGCTCCAATATGGCCGGAAATGCGGAGCGGCAATCAACCGCATCAAGCTGGCACCGAGCGGCTGGCTTTCGGTTGCGAGCGTAATCGCGGTCGGTTTTCCGTCGGCAACTTCATGCGCGAAGGTCGGGCCTGACAACACGGCCAGCGGATTGCCGGGTCGCACTTCGGCGGCAATATCGGAGATGAGCATTTGCGTGTCGGCCTCGATGCCTTTTGCGCATAATAGCAAGGGGGCTTGGTTATCGGGCAATGCGGACAGCGTGGCGCGCACATGCTGCGCCGGAGTAACGATCAATAACGCGCCGCATTCAGCCATTCTGGCAAGGTCGGCTGTTGCTGCGATTTTCGGCGACAGTTTGCGACCGGCAAGAAAAGCCGTGTTTTCGCAGGCGTCGTTGATCGAAGCGACGACGTCATCCTCACGTGCCCAGATCAGCACGTCATCATGGATTTGCGCCATTACCGCAGCCAGCGCAGTGCCCCAAGCGCCGCCGCCGACAACGCCTACCGGATATCTGGAACTGGTCATGCTTTCACTCCTGCACCTCGAGCGGGCACCGCATTCGGGTCCAACGGCCAGCGCGGTCGTGCGACAAAATCGAGGCCGTCGGTAAGGCCAGCGGCAAAACGCTCGACCCCCGCCCATGCGATCATCGCACCATTGTCGGTACACAACCACAAAGGCGGTGCAACAAAACGCATGTCCCGCTTGTCCGCCATTTCTGCTAACATTGTCCTGATCGGACCGTTTGCCGCAACCCCGCCTGCGACAACTAATGCCGCCAGCGGATCAATCCGGTCGAGCGTGTAGGTAAGCCGGTCCCTGAGGCAATCGACGACCGCTATCTGGAAAGAGGCGGCGATGTCATTGATGTGATATTGTCGGGATTCGTGGGCTCGCACGACCGCGCTTTTTAGGCCTGCGAATGAAAAATGTGGCTCATCTGCGCCCTTGAGCGGGCGAGGCAACGGCACGGCTTTTGCGTCACCTTGGGCTGCAGCCCGCTCGACCGCAGGCCCGCCGGGAAAGCCCAGTCCCAATATCTTTGCGGTCTTGTCGAACGCCTCGCCGACCGCATCGTCGATCGTGGTCGCCAGCCGGTCATATTGGCCGACACCCCGGACACGCAGCAACTGACAATGTCCGCCGGACACGAGCAGCAATAGATAAGGAAATTCGAGATCGGGATCGACAAGGCGCGGCGACAGCGCATGTCCTTCCAGATGATTGACTGCAATCAGCGGCTTGTCCGCTGCCATCGCGAGCGCCTTTGCCGTCACCAATCCGACCATCACCCCACCGATCAGCCCGGGCCCGGCGGTCGCTGCGATTGCATCAACATCGGCCAAGGTCATCCCGGCATCGGTCAATGCGGCCTGCACCAATGGCGTCATCAATTCTGCATGGGCGCGGGCGGCAATTTCCGGCACAACTCCGCCAAAGGCCCGGTGGTGGTCTTCTTGTCCGGCAAGCGTATGGGCTAAAATCGTTCGGTCGGAACGCACGATTGCCGCGGCAGTTTCGTCGCAGCTCGATTCAAGACCCAGGATGATTGTCATTGTGCTTTCCCATAGGAGCGACCCCCGTTATGGACAAGCCACATGAACGCTATTGCATTTTCCAAAGATCGCCCTTTACGCATCGGTACGCGCCGCTCACCGCTCGCTCTGGCACAGGCGGAGATGACCGCGACGGCCATCAGGTCCGCGCATGGATTTGCCGAGGATGCGGTCGTTCTGGTGCCAATGCTCGCCAGCGGCGACAAGATTCAAGATAGGCCGCTTGCTGAAATCGGCGGCAAGGCGCTTTGGACCAAGGAGCTCGAACGCGCGTTAATCGACGATGTCATCGACATCGGTGTGCACTCGATGAAGGACGTCGAGACGGTCAGGCCGGATGTCTTTACGATTGCCGCAATGCTGCCCCGCGCCGATGTCCGCGACCGGTTAATTGGCGCGACCTCGATCGAAACATTACCGCACGGCGCCAGGATCGGCACATCGAGCCCGCGCCGTGCCGCGCAGATGAAGCGGTTGCGACCGGACCTCCAGATTGTGCCACTGCGCGGCAATGTCGCAACGCGGTTGGCGCATATCGAAGCGGGGGAGGCCGATGCGACCTTGCTCGCCGCCGCCGGTCTCGACCGGCTCGGCATGGGCGATACCGGTCACGCGGTAGCTACAGCGCAGATGCTGCCAGCGGCTTCGCAAGGTGCTGTGGGCATAGACCGGTTGAGCGCGCGCGACGACCTTGCGCCGATATTGGCAGCGATCAATCACGCCCCGACCTTCACGGCGGTCATGGCCGAGCGTGCGTTCCTAAAGGCCTTGGGTGGAAGCTGCCATTCGCCCGTCGCGGCGCTCGCCGTCGTCGACGGCGATATGGCCGACCTTTCGGTGGAAATTTTCAACGAGGATGGCAGCCATTTGCAGGCTGGTCATATCCGCTATGCAGTCAGCGACCCTGACGGTCCCGCGCGCCTTGCAGCAGAGATGTGGTCGGGCGCGCATCCTTCAATCCAAGCGCTCTTCAACCCGTGAAGCTGCTTGTCATCCGCCCGCAGCCGGGGGCCGATGCGACCGCCGCGCGGATTTTGGTTGCGGGCCAACAACCGGTGCTGATGCCGCTATTCGAAGTGCAGCCGGTCATATGGGATGTCCCACCGCCAGACCATTATGATGCGCTCCTGCTCACCAGTGGCAATGCCGTTCGGGCAGCGGGCGAGGGCATTGACGCTTTGCTCGAACTCCCCACTTTTGCGGTGGGTTCGGCCACCGCCCGCGCCGCCAAAAGTGCAGGGCTGACGATAAGCGCAACGGGCGAAACCGGCGTTGTCGACCTGCTAGGCATGGCGCACGCCGCAGGCCACCGGCACCTGCTTTGGCTGGCTGGCGAAGATCGCGTGCCGGTATCTGCGCCCGGCGAAATGACGCTCGACATTCGTATCGTCTACCGCAGTGCCGCTTTGCCTGCGCCGGATGATTTTGCCGGTCATGTCCAGTCAGCTGCCTTTATCCTGCTGCATTCACCGCGCGCTGCCCGCCATTTTGCCCAACTTTGCGACGAATATGCTATTGATCGTGCAACGCTCGCACTCGCGGCTTTGTCACCAGCGATCGCCGAAAGCGCGGGCTCAGGATGGAAGGCTATCGTCACCGCTCCTGTGCCCAACGACGCATCGCTCTTGTCGCAGCTGTAAAGTTCGTTTACAAATGCTAGCCGCGGCCCCTAATTATGACCCGAGAAAAGGGGATTAAATGAACGATTATGCAATGGCG